>JALYVC010000270.1 GCA_030853445.1 Actinomycetota bacterium
GTGAACCGGACTGGTACGCGGCACTTCTGGCCCTCGCCTGCGCGCCAGCGTCCGACCTTTTGGTAGCCCTGGCCACCACTTCGTCGGACGCAAGAGCCGTGACGCACTCTCGCGGTGTCGGCGTCGAGAACCACGGCGAGCACGGGGTAGCCGCCAGCCGTCCAGGGGAACGGTGAACGGGAGCACAGACACGCCGGCCGCGGTGAGGGCCGCTCGCACCGAGACGGCCATGGACACAGCTCCCGGTGTGTCTCCGTCGAGGCAGATCGACTCGGCGTCGACCGTGAGGAGTGAGCCGGTGACGGTCTCGATGACACCCTCGGTGACCAGGCGGCATACCCGCGCCACCACCGCGTCGACCTCCTGGAGGGCCGCCCCCGGCTCTCGGCGCGATACCAGCCCACCGTCCGGCAGGTACGCCCGGTCGGCGAACACCTCGGCCACAGGCCGCAACCCGACGCCCTCGGCGCACGCGAGCAGCGCGGACCCTGGCAGCCCGAGCACCGGCATACCGGGGGTATGGGCGGCGACTGCTGCGGCCACGGCGCGCGCCTGGCTCTCGTGGTGGACGACCGCGTTGTAGAGCGCCGTGCGGCTTGACGTAGGCGACGCGGCCCCCGACGGACCGCGCGATGCCGTCCAGCGCCGAGATTTGATAGAGGACGTCGGCGAACAGGTCGACGGGTTCCACGTCGATGAACCGGCGCCCGAAGCCGGCGAGGTTCCGGTAGCCGACCTGGGCACCGATGACGACTCCGTGCTCGACGGCGAGGCGACACGTCTCGACGAGGGTGGCGGGATCGCCTGCGTGGAACCCGCACGCGACGTTGGCCGAGGTCACCACACGCAGCAGACCGACGTCGTCCCCGAGTCGCCACCGCCCGAACGACTCGCCGAGGTCGGCGTTGAGGTCCACGGTGGGCACGCTCATTCTTCGAAGGAGAGCAGGACGAGTCGTAGCAGGTCGTTCAGGGTGTCCAGCTGCGTCGACGACAGCCCTGCCAACAGCTCCTCCTCGCGGGTCATGCCCAGGTGGAGGTGATCGTCCCAGGTGATGCGTCCACGAGAGGTGGGACGCACGAGTACCCGGCGTCGGTCGAGTGGGTCGACCTCGCGGGTGACATACCCACCCTTGACGAGCCGGTCGAGGCGGCTGGTCATCGCCGCTCGCGTCACGTGGCAGACGTCGGCGAGCTGAGCAGGTGTCGCCTCGACCGGATAGGGGGTGACCATCAGGGCGTGCAGCGTGTTGACGTCCTCGAGGGTGAAGTCGCTGCCGGCATGCGCTCTCGCGTCTCGCCTCTTCAGCTCGCGCAGGACGTACTGCATTCGCGTCGTCGCGCCTTCGACCGCTCCGTTCATGTCGGGGATCTGCGTCACCCACCGCGCGACGTGGGCGTCGACCGCGTCCGCGGGCGGAGCGGCTGCCGCGCGTCGGGGAGTCACGCGTCCATCATGCTGCATGCCACGCGATCAGGAAAGCGTCTGAAAGTATGGTGACAGATAGTTAGACGACGTACTAACCTGCTGGACATGGCGAACGTCACGGGCCCTCGCGTCGACGGCGCGGTGGGTGGGCGATGGGTCAGTCACGACTTCCGCCTTCTGCTCGGCGGCCAGACGCTCTCGTGGGTCGGTGACGCCTTCCAGCCCATCGCGTTGTCCTTCGCCGTGGTCGCGGCGGGCGGCTCCGCCACCGACCTCGGGCTGGTCCTCGCGAGTGGTGTGGTCGCCAGACTCACGGCCACCCTTGCCGGCGGCGTGTGGGCCGACCGGCTGCGTCCACAGACGATCATGGTCGGCGCCGATCTGGTGCGTGCCGCTGCCGTCGTCGCGATGGCGCTGGTCTTCGCCGGGGGATGGCACCCGCTGTGGATGCTCTGCGCGCTCGTTGCCGTCTTTGGTGGGGCCGGCGCGTTCTTCTTCCCCGCGATGGCGTCGCTGAAGCCGACCTTGGTCCCGCCCGACGAGCGGCAGGCGGCCAACGCGACCCTGAACCTGGTCCAGACGGGCTCGCTCACGCTCGGTCCCGCGGCGGCCGGCATCCTGGTGGGCGTGCTGGGGGCGCCCTTCGGGTTCGTGGTGAACGCCGCCACCTTCCTCGTCTCGGCTGTCACCGTGGTTCTGATCCGCGTGCGCGTCACCCGTCCGGTTCGCACGGGTTTCCTCGACGAGCTGCGCGGCGGTTACGCGGCGGTCCGGGAGCGTGACTGGCTGTTCTGGGGCATTCTCGCGGCCGCGGTCTACCACGTGGCGAACGGCGTCGTCCTCGTGACGGTCAACATCCTCGCGCTGCGCGACCTGGGTGGGCCGTCGGCGCTCGGGTTCATCTCGGCGGCCGAAGGTCTGGGTGGAGTCCTCGGCAGCGCCCTTGCCCTGCGGGTCCGCCCGCGGCGCCCGCTCGTCGTCGGTTTCGTGGCGCTCGGGTTGATGCCCCTGTGGGTGCTCAGCTACGTGTGGCCGGGGGTCCTCAGCGGGGTGCTGCTCGGCGCGGTGATCGGCTACACCGGACTGATGTTCTTCGGGGTGTGCTGGGAGACGGCCATCCAGAACCACGTCCCGCACCACCTGCTGGCCCGGGTCTCGTCGTGGGACATCCTCACGTCGTTCGTCGGTCTGCCGCTGGGTATGGCGATGGCTGGCGTCCTCACCGTGTGGTTCGGCGTCCATCCGGTCCTCGTGGTGTGCTCCGTCGTCATCTTCGTCGCAGGGGTGGCGCCGCTCGCGGTCCGCGGCACCCGTCGGCTCGGATGGGCGGCGCAGGAGACGACGCCTACCGGTGTCGAGGACGTGGTCAGGTGACCGTAGTGGCCTGCTCGGCCACCCGGCCGACCTGCGCCCGGGCGCGTTCGGCCCGCAGGGCCGGCCGGTAGAAGAACGCCCCGACCACACTCACAGCGCCGACCGCCATCATGGCGACCTGGGTGGAGGTGGCGCCGGCCAGCAGTCCGGCCAGGACCGCTGTGACGCTGAAGGCGAGGAACGCCATCATCGAGTTCATCGACAGGACGGTGGCCCGGTTGCGGTCCGACGCCTCGCGGTGGAGCAGCGTACTGTGCATCGGGCCGGCGGCCCCATGCAGCGTGTAGGTGACGGCGTAAGCCGCGACGAGGGCCACGGGACCGGCCACCAGGCCCATGACCACCGCTCCGAGACCGTTGAGCACGCGGGCGAGGATGGCCGTCCGGGTGACCCCGATCCGCCGGCTGGCGAGCCCGGACAGTCCGGAGCCGAGCGCGAACACACCCCAACCGGCGCCGGCGACCGGACCCATCAGAGCGCCCGCTTCGGCTTCGCTGCCGAGCAGCTCCGCGAGTCGGATCGGCTGGAACGTCTCGAACACGACCATCCCGGCGGACCAGAAGAGCTCCACGGTCACCAGGCCGGCGAGGACGCGGTTGTGGCGCAGGAGCGACAACCCGTCCCTGACCACCATCGGCGCTTCGTGCGCCGAGGCCATGGCGCGCCGAGCGCTCGACTCGACGCCGGCCTTCCGGGGCGGTTCTTCGAGGATGACGGCGACGGTGATGAGGTGCACCACGGCGAGCGCGATGTAAGTCATCCCGGGCAGCAGCAGTGCGCTCTGCGACACGAAGGGGTGCCACCACACCAGCCCTCCGGAGATGATCGCGCCGGCGCCTACGGAACCGCCGAGGAGCGCACCCGCCGTCGCGAGGTCACCGTCCACCTCCGCGGCGGGATCCGTCGCGTGGACGGTGTCGACGAACCAGGCCTCGAGGGGCCCGGAGTCGAGGGCGCGGAAGACACCGGTCAGCACGGCGGCCAGTGCGAACTGCCACCAGGCGGTGGCGGTGTAGAAGACGATGCCTGAGACGACGTAGAAGACGGCCGCGGTGAGGTAGACGGGCCTCCGTCCGAACGCATCGGCGAACCCGCTGGTCGGCAGCTCGAGCAGGAACACCGTCACGCCCATCAGGGCGGTCGCCGACAGGGCTTCGGGAACGGTCAGCCCGCGCTCGAGCGGCCAGAGCGTGATGATCCCGACGACGAGGCCGATCGGGAACCAGCGCGTGATGGTGAGGGTGAGGAAGACCCGGCGCGCGGCAGCGGTTGACAGGACCGCGGTCATGTCCGGTTGCCTCGCGGTGTCTGGTCGAGGTCGACCGGGTAGGCGTACGCATACACAGCGATCCGCTTGGCGTCGGGGTTGCCCTGACCGACTCGTCGGTACTTCTGCAGCACCTCCTCGATCTCGGCCCGCATCGCCGCCAGCTGCTCCCGGCTGACCAGGGCCACGTTGTCGTTGAGGCCGAGGTGGTCGGTCCACTCGGGTGGCCAGGTGGGCGCCACGTCGAGCCACTGCTCGGCCTTGGCGGCGAAGTGCCGCACGTAGTCCCGCTCCAGCCAGTTGAGCGCCGTCACCGCGTCCTCGTCGTCGGCGAGCTCGCTGAACGTCCAGGAGTGCGACTCCGTGCTGGCGCGCCAGAGGCGCTCCTTGCCCTTGCCGTCACCCGTGTCCGTGACCAGGCCCACCGACTCGAGCTTGCGCAGGTGATAGCTCGTGGCCCCCGAGTTGGTCTGCAGCAGCGCGGCCAGCTCGGTCGCCGACGACGGGCCGCTGCGCCGCAGCTGGGAGACGAGCCGCGAGCGCAGCGGGTGGGCGAGCACCTTGACGGCGGTCGCGTCGAGGTGGGTGCTGGTCTGGGGCTCGGTCCGGCCCCATTCGCCGGGAGGAGGAGCGGTCATGCGTGCACACTATCTCTGCACACTTTGTTTGCACAAGAAGCGTGTATGTCTGACGTCCGCG
>JALYVC010000275.1 GCA_030853445.1 Actinomycetota bacterium
GTTCTCGGCGATCCAGCGCAGCGGCTCGGCGCACGCCTTGCGCACGATGAGCGCTCCGGTGAGCTCGTCACCCTCGAGCTTCAGCTCGTCGATCACCCCGGCGGCGTGGATGAGGGCCGAGCCGCCACCGGCGACGATGCCCTCCTCGATGGCCGCGCGGGTCGCCGAGATCGCGTCCTCGATGCGGTGCTTCTTCTCCTTGAGCTCGACCTCGGTGTGCGCGCCGACCTTGATGACGCAGACGCCGCCGGCGAGCTTGGCGAGACGCTCCTGGAGCTTCTCGCGGTCCCAGTCGGAGTCGGTGCGCTCGATCTCGGCCTTGATCTGGTGCACCCGAGCATCGACCTCGGACTTCTCGCCGAGACCGTCGATGATCGTCGTCGTGTCCTTGGTGACGACGATGCGGCGGGCCTGTCCGAGCACGTCGAGGTCGACCTGGTCGAGCTTGAGCCCGACCTCGGCGCTGATGACCTGGGCGCCGGTGAGGACGGCCATGTCCTGCAGCATCGCCTTGCGGCGGTCACCGAAGCCGGGGGCCTTGACCGCGGCCACGTTGAACGTGCCGCGGATCTTGTTGACGACGAGCGTCGAGAGGGCCTCGCCGTCGACGTCCTCGGCCACGATGAGCAGCGGCTTGCCCGACTGGACGACCTTCTCGAGGATCGGCAGGAGGTCCGAGATCGCCGAGATCTTGCCCTGGTTGATCAAGATGTAGGCGTCCTCGAGGACGGCCTCCATGCGCTCGGGGTCGGAGACGAAGTACGCCGAGATGTAGCCCTTGTCGAACTGCATGCCCTCGGTGAACTCGAGCTCGGTGACGGTGGAGGAGCTCTCCTCGACCGAGATGACACCGTCCTTGCCGACCTTGTCGAAGGCCTCGGCGATGAGCTTGCCGATGGTCTCGTCCTGGGCCGAGAGCGACGCGACGGCGGCGACCTCAGCGGTGCCGTCGACCTCGCGGGCGGTCTCGAGCAGGCGGTCGTTGACGGCCTGAACGGCCTTGTCGATGCCGCGCTTGAGGGCCGAGGGGGCCGCACCGGCCGCGACGTTGCGCAGGCCTTCCTTGACCATCGCCTGGGCGAGCACCGTGGCGGTCGTCGTGCCGTCGCCGGCGACGTCGTTGGTCTTGGTGGCGACCTCCTTGGCGAGCTGGGCGCCAAGGTTCTCGTAGGGGTCCTCGAGCTCCACCTCGCGGGCGATGGTCACGCCGTCGTTGGTGATCGTGGGAGCGCCCCACTTCTTGTCGATGACGACGTTGCGACCCTTGGGGCCGAGCGTCACCTTGACCGCGTTGGCGAGCGCGTCAACGCCGCGCTCCAGCGACTTGCGGGCGGAGTCGTCGAACTCCAGCGTCTTGGCCATGGATGTCCTTCTCTACTGTCTGCGGTGCGGGTGTGCCGGGGCACGCCGGCACGCGGTAACGGATAAGACGCGTATGCCGGGTGCGCGCCGAGAGGCGAGCACCCGGCATACGGAGGTGGTGCGGTGGTGCGGTGGTGCGGTGGTGCGAAAGCGCCAGGCGATCGTCAGGCGACGACGGCGAGGACGTCGCGGGCGGAGAGGATGAGGTACTCCTCGCCGCCGTGCTTGATCTCGGTGCCGCCGTACTTGCTGTAGATCACGCGGTCGCCGACGGTGATGTCGAGCGGCACGCGCTGACCCTTGTCGTCGATGCGACCGGGGCCGACCGCCAGGACCTCGCCCTCCTGGGGCTTCTCCTTGGCGGTGTCCGGGATCACGAGGCCGGACGCGGTCGTCTGCTCGGCCTCGAGGGACTTGACCACGATGCGGTCCTCGAGCGGCTTGATGGAAACCGACACGATGCTGACCTCCCCTTCGGGAATGTCGAAACGGATGGATGACTGGTGCTCGGGGGCCGCCGTCGCGGGGATCGACCCTTCGAGCTGATTAGCACTGCCACATGGAGAGTGCCAACTAGCCCAAATCTAGGAGCGCGGTTAGCACTCGGTCAAGTCGAGTGCCAGATCAGGCGTGGCGGCCGGCCGTCGGAGCACGTCCGGGAACACCCGCGCCGCCCCGCGGCTTGGCAGGAGAGGACCACTTCGGGTGACGTCAGACCCCGAACCCCGATCGAAGGAGCACCGTGAGCACCACCGCGAACGCGACCACCAACCTCGCCGCCCCATCCGGCCCCTTCTCACTGGGAGGCGACCTGCCGGTCGTGCGCCTCGGCTACGGCACCATGCAGCTGCCCGGTGAGGGTGTATGGGGCGCCGCCGCCGACCACGACGGCGCTGTCGCTGTCCTGCGCCGTGCGGCCGAGATCGGCATCACCCTCTTCGACACCGCCGACGCCTACGGCCCCGAGGTCGCCGAGGACCTGCTGCGCGAGGCGCTGCACCCCTACGCCGAGGACGTCGTCATCGCGACCAAGGTCGGCCTGACCCGTCAGGGCCCCGGCATCTGGACGCCCGTCGGGCGCCCGGCCTACCTGCGCCAGCAGGTCGAGCTCAGCCTGCGTCGTCTCGGCCTCGAGCGCATCGACCTGCTGCAGCTGCACCGCATCGATCCCGACGTGCCGGTGGCCGACCAGGTCGGCGAGCTGAAGGCGATGCAGGACGAGGGCAAGATCCGCCACATCGGCCTCTCGCAGATCGGGGTCGACGAGCTCGTGCAGGCGCAGGAGAGCGCGACCATCGTCTCGGTGCAGAACCTCTACAACCTCGCGAACCGCGACTCGGAGGAGCTGCTCGACCACTGCACCCGGGAGGGCATCGCCTTCATCCCGTGGTTCCCCCTCGCCACGGGCCAGCTGTCGGCCCACGACGGGCCGCTCGCCGAAGCCGCCCGCAGCCACGACGCGACCCCGTCGCAGCTGGCCCTCGCGTGGCTGCTGCGCCGGTCGCCGGTGATGCTGCCCATCCCCGGCACCAAGAGCATCGAGCACCTCGAGAGCAACACGGCGGCCGCCTCGATCGAGCTGACCGACGACGAGTTCTCGGCCCTGGAGAAGGCCGGCGCGAAGGCCGACGCCTGATGCGCTACGTCAACCTCGGCGCCACCGGCCTGAAGGTCTCGGCCGTCACCGTCGGCTGCATGAGCTGGGGCGACCCCGCCCGCGGCGGGCATCCGTGGGTCAAGGACGAGGCCTTCGCCCGCGACACGATCAAGACCGCCCTCGAGTCGGGGGTCACGACCTTCGACACGGCCAACGTCTACTCCGGCGGGTCGTCGGAAGAGTTCACCGGTCGGGCGCTGGCCGACTTCGCGCCGCGCGAGGACGTCGTCATCGCGACCAAGGTGCATGGTCGGATGCGCCCGGGCCCCAACGGAGCCGGGCTCTCACGGGCGGCCATCCTGCACGAGGTCGACCAGTCGCTCACCCGTCTGGGCACCGACTACGTCGACCTCTACCAGATCCACCGGTGGGACGGCGAGACCCCAATCGAGGAGACGATGGAGGCGCTGCACGACGTCGTCATGGCGGGCAAGGCCCGCTACATCGGGGCGTCGTCGATGTACGCCTGGCAGTTCGCCAAGGCCCAGCACGTGGCCGAGATGGGCGGCTGGACCCGCTTCGTGTCGATGCAGGATCACTACAACCTGATCTACCGCGAGGAGGAGCGCGAGATGCTGCCGCTGTGCCTCGACCAGGGCGTCGGCGTCATCCCGTGGAGCCCGTTGGCCCGCGGCCGCCTCACCCGCCCGTGGGACACGCAGACCTCCCGCACCGACACCGACGAGTTCGGTGGCTCGCTCTACCGCGACGAGGACGCCGACGTCGTGGCGAAGGTGCTCAAGGTCGCGCAGCGCCGGGGGGTCTCACCGGCCCAGGTGGCCCTGGCCTGGCTGATGGCCCAGCCGGCCGTCACCTCGCCGATCGTCGGGGTCACCAAGCCCGAACACCTCACCGACGCGGTCGCGGCGGTCGACCTCGAGCTGAGCGACGACGACCTGCGGGAGCTGTCGGCGGGCTACCTCCCGCACGCCGTCGCCGGCCACCGTTGAGCGCCCTCCCCCCGGACTTGACGCAGCGTCGACGGAGTTGACGCCAGGAGCACCTGGCGTCAAGCGCGTCGACGCTGCGTCGAGTCCATTCGAGGCACGCAACGAAACGTCCAGTCCGGGGGCCGGCCGAGGCGTGACGTGCGCGAGGATGGGTGGATGGACCTCGCCTCGATCAGCCTCCTCGTCGGCGGCGAGGGGTGGGGGCTGCTCCAGTCGCTGCCGCCGTATGACGCCGCCGGTGAGCTCGCGCTGCAGACGCGCCTGCGCGACGCCGGCTTCGCGCCCGAGCTGGTCTCCGCCGCACTGACCCAGTCGCGGCTGCGTGCGCGGGCCACCGACAAGCTGGGCGAGTTCGCCTCCGAGATGCTCTTCACCCCCGACGGCCTCGAGCAGGCGACGCGCCTCGAGGTGGCCGCACACCACGCATCGCGCTACCTCGCGGCGGGAATGAGCACCGTGCACGACCTCGGCTGCGGCATCGGGGCCGACTCCATGGGCTTCGCCGGGCTCGACCTCGGCGTGCGCGCCGTCGAGAGCGACGACGTCACCGCGGTCGTCGCGGGGGTCAACCTGCGCCACTGGCCCGACGCCACCGTCGTGCACGGCCGCGTCGAGGACGTCGCTCTGCCCACCGGCGATGCGCTGCGCGAGAGCGGCCTGTGGCTCGACCCCGCGCGACGCACGCGCGGGCCGGCCGACGCGCAGGGTCGCTCACGTCGAGTCTTCTCGCTCGAGGCGATCTCGCCGTCGTGGCGGCAGGTGCAGGACCTCGCCGCGCAGGTGCCCGCCACAGGAGCCAAGCTGTCACCGTCGTTCGCCCACCACGCCGTGCCGGCCGGGGCCGAGGCCCAGTGGACCTCGTGGGCCGGAGAGGTGCTCGAGTGCGCCGTCTGGTGGGGGCCGTTGGTGCGCAACGTCGGACGCACCGCCCTGGTCTGCCGTCCGGGGGTCGCCCCCGTCTCGCTCACTGAGGCCGATGCCGTCGGGGCACCGTCGCACCTGGAGCCGGGCACCGGCCTCGGCGCCTGGCTCTACGAGCCCGACCGTGCCGTCATCCGCGCGGGGCTCACGGGTGCCCTCGCCCACCTCGTCGACGGCCGGGAGCTCGACGCCGGCGTCGGCTACGTCACCGGCGACCAGGTGGTCGAGGTGGCCTGGGCCCACCGCTACGCGGTGCTCGAGTCCCTGCCGTGGAACCTCAAGGCCGTGCGCGCCCTGCTGCGCGACCACCGCATCGGTCGCCTGACGATCAAGAAGCGCGGGGTGTCACTCGAGCCAGACGCCGTGCGCCGCCAGCTGCGGCTGCGTGGAGGCGAGGAGGGCACGCTCGTGCTCACGCGAGTCGCCGGCCAGCCGTATGCCGTCCTCGTCCGTCCGTCCTGAGGACGCCTTCGCTCGCCCGTGGCCGACAGCAGACGCCTCCTCGCCAGGTGGTGTCACTCGTCAGTGGCATCGGCCGCTGCCTCCGCGTCGTGGGCCCCGTCAGGTGTCTGCTCGTCCGTCGGGGAGAGACCCTGCGGGGTGTCGGTGCCGCTCTCGGCGTTTTTTCCGACAGAGCCGAGCCCCACCAGCGTCCCCGCGGTGACCGTGAGGCCGACGAACAGCAGGAGGGCCGTCGCTGCGACGTGCCGCCCGGTCTGCGCCGGGTCACCCAGCCGGTGGACGACTGCGACACCGAAGCCGAGGGGGCCCGAACCGCGGTCACCGGCGACGGAAGTCTCTGACGCGGCGGCGGCCACGGTCTCGAGCAGCACACCCACGAGCACCACGGCGCTGACCGCAGCGGCGCCGCGGCGGCTGATGGTCCGGGCCCCCAGGCGGTAGAGCAGCGCCGCGCACAGGCCCAGGCCCACGGCCGCCACCACGATGAGGGGGCCCGAGCGCCCGGTGGTGAAGGCGAGCGCCACCCCCACGGGCAAGGACGCGAGCGCGAGGAGCAGGCCGTGGGCCACGCGCTCGGGGGTGGTGCCACCGAGGTCCACCGGTACGAAGCCGGTGGGTCGGTTGAGCGAAGTGGTCCAGTACGGCGAGGTGTCAGCGCCGCTCTCGGCGCCCGGCAGGGCCGCGAACCCGGCGGCGATCCGGTCGCTCAGGGGCGTCAAGGACGGCTCGGGAACCTGCCGGCCGGTGGCGAACATCGTCATGGCGCCCCCTCATGAGCCCATTTCTCCCGCACGGGAGGTGGATCGCCAGGTGCGTCCACCTAGCCAGATTAACCCACTTTAGACCGTTTTATACCTTTCACAGCAGACCGGGGTCGATCTGGGCCCCCTCCCGTTGCACGGC
>JALYVC010000328.1 GCA_030853445.1 Actinomycetota bacterium
TCACCAGCTCGACCGCTGCGCAGCGTCGCTCAGCTGCGACTCCAGCTCGGACTGCGCGCTCGCCATGCGGGCCATCACGACGCGCGCGGCCCGCAGCAGGTCACGCACCTCGGGGACCGACAGGGCGTAGAGCACCTCGCCCTCCTCGCGTCGCGAGACCACGAGGGAGGCGCGGCGCAGCACGGCGAGCTGCTGCGAGAGGTTGCTCGGTGGCACCGCGATCTGCATGAGCAGGTCGCGCACCGGCTGCTCGCGCTCGCTGAGCAGCTCGAGGATGCGGATGCGCGCGGGGTGACCGAGCGTGCGGAAGAACTCGGCCTTGGCCTGGTAGAGCGGGACGGACACGGGGGCCTCCTGGTCGGGGGCGGTAGATACAGATGTGTGCATATGAAGAACTCTGCAACTACACCCCATCCTACGCTTTCCCCCTGGTCGGGCGGACCGGGACCGGTCGGTCCTATCCCACGATCTCGGCGAGACCCTCGACGAGGCGGTCGCAGTCGTCGGCAGTGGTGTAGGCGGCCAGACCGACCCGCACCCCGCCCGTCGACCCGAGCCCGAGGTGGCGCGAGGCCTCGAGGGCGTAGAACGAGCCGCCCGGGGCGTTGACCCCGCGCTCGCCGAGGGCTGCGTGCACCGCCGCCGGCTCGTGCCCGGCGACCTCCAGCAGGAGGGTGGGGGTGCGTCGGTGGGCCCTCGAGCGGCACGTGACACCGGGGAGGTCGACCAGCCGGTGCTCGAGGTCGACCCGCAGCGCGTTCTCGTGGGCGTCGATGGCGTCCATCGACCGGGTGAGGCGTCGCGCCAGGGTGCCACCGCCGGGCACCGCCGCAGCGAGGACCTCGACGGCGGCCGTCGTGCCGGCCATCAGCTCGTAGGGCAGCGTGCCGAGCTCGAACCGCTCGGGAACGGCGTCGCCCGAGGGCAGCAGCTTGTCGGGGTGCAGGGTCTCAAGCAGGGCCGGGTCGGCCGCGAGCACACCGCAGTGCGGTCCGAGGAACTTGTACGGCGAGCACGCGACGACGTCGGCCCGCAGCTCACCGAGGTCGACCCGGTGGTGGGCTGCGTAGTGGACCGCGTCGACGAACAGCAGGGCGTCGACGTCGTGCACGCGGTCGGCGATCGCGGCGACGTCGGGCATGGTGCCGATGAGGTTGGAGGCGGCAGTGACCGCGACCAGCCGGGTGCGGGCCCCCAGCAGCGGGGCGAGGTCGGCGGGGTCGAGCTCACCGGTCCAGGGGTCGAACTCGACCCAGCGCACCACGGCACCCACCCGCTGCGCCGCGATGACCCACGGCCGGATGTTGGCGTCGTGGTCGAGACGGCTGACCACCACCTCGTCGCCGGGCGCCCAGTCGAGGCTGAGGGTGCGGGCGAGGTCCATCGTCAGCTGGGTCATGCTGCGACCGAAGACGACCCCCCTCGGGTCGGCCCCGAGGAAGTCGGCCATGCTGCTCCGGAAGGCGAGCACCGTGTCGTCGGCGTTGCGCTCCGCCACGGTGGCCCGACCGCGGTTGGCCATCGGCGACGTGAGGGTCGAGGCGATGGCGTCGGCCACCGCCGACGGGGTCTGCGACCCACCCGGACCGTCGAAGTGCGCCGCGCCCCCTCTGAGGGAGGGGAACTGCGAGCGGAAGGCCTCGACGTCGAACGTCGCGGGCTGCTCGGTGGCCTCGGTGGCCTCGGTGGACATGGTCTCGGTGGGCGCCGGCTGGTTCACGACCCCACCGTAGATGCTGCTCACGGCACCCGCAGCACCGCGACCCCGTGGGCCCCCAGCGTCACGCCACCGTCGACGAGGCGCGTGGCAGTGGCGTCCCACGTGAGCACCAGCCCGGCCCCGGCGTCGTCCGCGCCGAGGGGCACCGTCAGCGGGTGGTCGCTGGCGTTGGCGACGAGGCGTAGCCGCGACCGCGCCACCCGGATCCAGTCGCCACCGGGGTCGGACACCACGGCGACGTGGTCGAGCCGGTCGTCGACGAGCTCGGGGTCCTGACGCCGCAACGCCAGGAGGTCGGTGTACCAGCGCAGCATGCGCGCGTGGTCGGCCTCGATGACCTCGTCCCAGACCAGGACGCTGCGGTCGCGGGTCGCACGGTCCTGCGGGTCGGGCACGTCGACGTCGTCCCAGCCGTGCCCGGAGAACTCCTTGCGCCGGCCCTCGCGCACGGCCTGCGCGAGCTCGGGCTCCTCGAAGTCGGTGAAGAACTGCCACGGCGTGGAGGCGGCCCACTCCTCCCCCATGAAGACCATGGGGGTGAAGGCCGACAGCACGTAGAGCGCGGCCCCGATGGCCTGCTGCCCCGGGGTGACGGAGTCCGAGATGCGGTCACCGGTCGCTCGGTTGCCGACCTGGTCGTGGGTCTGCAGGTATCCCACAAACCGTCGTCCCGGGTGGGCCTCGGGATCCACGCGAGCCCCCCACTGCTTCTGGCGGAAGCTCGACCACCGTCCGTCGTGGAGGAACACCTCGCGCAGCGTCTTGGCCACCGCACCGCTGCGTGCGAAGTCGGCGTAGTAGCTCTGCGACTCCCCCGTCAGCGCGGCGTGCAGGGCGTGGTGCACGTCGTCGGCCCACTGGGCGCTCATGCCGAGACCGCCCTGGGCGGTGGGCGTCACCATCACGGGGTCGTTGAGGTCGCTCTCGGCGACGAGCGTCAGCGGACGCCCCAGCTGGCGCGAGAGGGCGTCGACCTCGTCGGAGAGCTGGGCCAGCACGTGCCGGCCCGAGTCGTCCCGCAGCTCGTGCACGGCGTCGAGCCGCAGGGCGTCGACGTGGAAGTCGCGCAGCCAGCGCAGCGCGTTGTCGACGATGAAGCGGCGCACGACGTCCGAGCCGGTGTCGTCGAGGTTGACGGCGGGGCCCCAGGGTGTCGTGTGCTTGCCCGTGAAGTAGGGGGCGAACTGCCCCAGGTAGTTGCCGCTCGGGCCGAGGTGGTTGTAGACGACGTCGAGGCAGACCCCGAGGCCGCGGGTGTGGCAGGCGTCGACGAAGCGCTGGAACGCGGCCGGGCCGCCGTAGGCGTCGTGCACGGCGTACAGGCTCACGCCGTCGTAGCCCCAGCCCCACCGGCCCGGGAAGGCCGCGACGGGCATCACCTCGACGACGTCGACCCCCAGGGCCACGAGGTGGTCGAGGTGCCTCGTGGCCGCGTCGAAGGTGCCCTCGGGGGTGAAGGTGCCCACGTGCAGCTCGTAGAAGACCCCGCCGAGGGCACCGCGCCCGCGACGCGGCCCGCGCCAGCGCACGTCCGACCACACCCGGTGGGCGACGTCGAAGGTGCGGCTCGACCCGTGCACGCCGTACGGCTGCCAGGGGCTGCGCGGGTCGGGCAGCGGGGAGCCGCTGTCGAGCCGGAACGCGTAGTCGACCGGGTAGTCGCCGTGCTCGGCCCGGCGCCAGACCCACCAACCGCCCGGAGCGTGCTTCATGGGGATGGTGGTCACCACCCCTCCCACCGGCGAGACGTCGATGTCGACGCGCTTCGCCTGCGGGGCCCAGACGCGGATCTCGTTGTCAGTCAAGAGAGTTGATGCCTTCCTCGCCCGGGAGGGGCCCGGAGTCAAGACGGATGAACAGGGCGACAGGCAGCTCGCCGACGAGGTCGCCGGCGGCAACCTCCCCTGACGAGTGGACCTGCCGGCCCGTGAGGAGGTCACGCCAAGTGCCGGTCGGCAGCCCGACGGTGACGCCCTGCCACGGGGACTGCGGTGACAGCGACCCGGCGAGCCGCGTGACGACCGCCACCACCTGGGTCTCCCCCGCCTCGCCACGACCGACCGCGACGAGGTGCGGCGACCCGGTGGGCACGGGCGCCCAACCGGCGCCGTCGCCGACGAACCACTCGGGGTGCGCCCGGCGCAGCCGCAGGGCCCGCGAGGTGACGAGCAGCTTCTCGTCAGAGAGGTCGGCCGGGGTGGCGCCGTCGTCGAGCCGGGCCAGACGGGCGGCGCGGTCGCCGAAGTCGACCTCCCGCCGGTTGTCGGGGTCGACGAGCGACAGGTCGACCAGCTCGGTGCCCTGGTAGACGTCGGGCACCCCCGGCAGGGTCAGCTGCAGCAGCTTCTGGCCCAAGGTGGTGGCCCGCACGAGATCGGCGGTCTGGGTCAGCCAGGCCTCGACGTGGGCGCGGAGGGCGTCGTCGGCCACCACCCCACTGACGAACGCGGCGACGGCGGCCTCGTAGGACTCGTCGACGTCGGTCCAGTGCGTGTGTAGCTTGGCCTCGCGAATCGCCTTCTTCGCGTATGCCTGCAGACGGTCCTCGCTCACCGGCCACACCCCGACGAGGGTCTGCCACAGGAGGTACTCCGTGGCCCCGTCCAGCGGGTCACCGCGCCAGCGACGGGCCTTCTCCTGGGCCTCACGAAGCCAGGTCTGCCACTCGAGGGGGCGCTCCGAGAGTGCGGCGAGCCGGGCCCGCACGTCCTCGGACCGCTTGGTGTCGTGGGTCGAGAGGGTGGTCATGGTCCCTGGCCACGACGAGGCGGTGCGCTCCACGAAGGTGAAGAGCTCGTCCGGTTCGACGGCGAAGTGGTCGGGGTCGCCGCCCACCTCGTTGAGGCCGATGAGCCGGTGCCACCGGTAGAACGCGGTGTCCTCGATGCCCTTGGCCATCACCGGACCGCAGGTCTGCTGGAAGCGCACGACGACGTCGGCCAGCACTGCGGGGTCGGCGCCCGTGGGCCCGGAGCCGAGGACGGCGTCGGTCACCCGGGAGAGCGCCTCGTGGTCCTGCGCCGGCAGGGCCGCGCGGGCCCGCTCGGCGCAGGCCGTGACCACGGCGACGGCCTCGGGGTCGGCGGGCTCGCCCGGCACGACGTAAGCCCGATAGCGGTTCATCTCGACGAGCAGCGCCTCGACGACCCGATGCAGCGCGTCGACGTCCACCGTGGGCAGCACCTCGTGCAGCCCCCGCACCAGCCGACCCACCTCGGCGACCAGCGCGTCCCGCACGATCTCCTGCTTGGCCCGGTGGATGGTCTGGGGCAGGGTCACCCGTTCGCCGCTGGTGAGAGCCAGCAGGTCGGTGAGCGACTCCTCTCCCGCGGGGTCGACGAAGAGCGCCCCGACCCGCCAGAGCAGGTCGTAGCCCGTCGTGCCCGCGCACGCCCAGTCGGCGGGGAGCTGCTCGTCGCCCTCGAGGATCTTCTCGACGACGACCCACCGTCCGTCGACGAGGCGCTCGAGGTCGCGCAGGTAACCTCGCGGGTCGGCCAGACCGTCGGGGTGGTCGATCCGCAAGCCGTCCACGGCCCCGCTCGACACGAGCTCGCCGAGCAGGGCGTGGGTGGCCTCGAAGACGTCGGGGAGCTCGACACGCACCCCGATAAGCGTCGTGACGTCGAAGAAGCGCCGGTAGTTGAGGTCGGTCCCACCCTCACGCCAGTGGGCCAGCCGCCACGCCTGAGCCTCGACCAGCTCGGCCAGCGGCAGTCCCTGGGTGCCGTCGCGCACGGGCAGCTCGTGCTCGTAGTAGCGCACCACCGTCTCGTCGCCCGCCGGGCCCCCGTCGGTCGCGAGCTCGAGCTCGCCTGCGGCGAGGACCTGCTCGAGGGTGTCACCGAGCACGGGCACCATCAGGCGCCCGCGCTGCGAGGCCCAGTCGACGTCGAACCAGTGCGCGTGAACCGCTCGCTCACCGTCACGCAGCACGTCCCACAGGGGGGCGTTGCGCCACTCCGGCGTCGGCACCGCCATGTGGTTGGGCACGACATCGACGATCAGCCGCACCCCGGCTGCGTGCAGCGTCTGCACCATCGCGTCGAAGGCTGCGCGGCCACCGGCCTCGGGGTTGAGGGTGGCATGGTCGAGCACGTCGTAGCCGTGCTGCGAGCCGGTGACCGGTGTCAGGACGGGCGAGAGGTAGGCGTGGGTGACGCCGAGGGCAGCGAGATGCTCGGCCTGGGCCGCGACGTCGGCGAAGCCGAACTCGGGGCGGACCTGGAAGCGGTAGGTCGAGACGGGCTGGACGGGCGCGTCTGCGGTCACGCGACCACCCGCGGGCAGCGCAGGACCATGATGCTGCGGGCCTGCACCTCGAACTGCGCACCGGCGTCGAGCTCGGTCGCGGGGGCGACCGATGCAGCGGCGTTTGCCGGGGCGTTCGCCACGGGGGCGGCGGCCGCCCCGGCAGTGCCGTCCCCCTCGGTCGTGGCGTCGTCGGAGCCGGCCGTGTCGATCTCGAGGAACCACTCGGCGCCGTACGCCGCCTCGGGCAGGGTGAAGGTGATGGGCTCGTGGTGGGCGTTGAAGACGACGAGGAAGGAGTCGTCGACGATCTTCTGGCCCCGACGGTCGAGCTCGGGGATGGCCTCACCGTTGAGGAAGACCATCAACGACCGGGCGAAGCCGTCCCTCCACGCCGCCTCGTCCATGTGCTCACCGGTCGGCATGAACCACGCGACGTCACCGAGCTCGCTCTCGCCACCGTGGTCGGCGCTGCCGGCGAAGAAGCGTCGACGCTTGAAGACCGGGTGGTCGTGGCGCATGCGCAGCACGCGCTGGGCGAAGGTGAGCAGCTCGGTGCCGCTCGCGTCGAGGTCCCAGTCGACCCACGAGATCTCGTCGTCCTGGCAGTAGGCGTTGTTGTTGCCGCCCTGGGTGCGCCCGAGCTCGTCGCCGTGGGCGACCATCGGCACACCCTGCGAGAGGGCGAGCGTCGTCCAGAAGTTGCGGGACTGCTGCAGGCGCAGGGCCGTGACGGCCGGGTCGTCGGTCGGGCCCTCGACGCCGCAGTTCCACGAGCCGTTGTTGTTGTCGCCGTCGTTGTTGTCCTCGCCGTTGGCCTCGTTGTGCTTCTCGTTGTAGGAGACGAGGTCGCGCAGCGTGAAGCCGTCGTGAGCGACGGTGAAGTTGATCGAGGCGATCGGCTTGCGACCCGAGTCCTCGTAGAGGTCGGACGAGCCTGTGAAGCGCGAGGCGAACTCGCCCAAGGTCGCGGCCTCGCCACGCCAGAAGTCGCGCACGGTGTCGCGGTACTTGCCGTTCCACTCCGTCCACAGCGGGGGGAAGTTTCCCACCTGGTAGCCGCCGTCGCCCACGTCCCACGGCTCGGCGATGAGCTTGACCTGGCTGACCACCGGGTCCTGCTGCACGAGGTCGAAGAAGGCCGACAGCTTGTCGACCTCGTGGAACTGCCGGGCCAGCGTGGCGGCGAGGTCGAAGCGGAAGCCGTCGACATGCATCTCGGTGACCCAGTAGCGCAACGAGTCCATGATCAGCTGCAGGACGTGCGGGTGACGCATGAGCAGGGAGTTCCCCGTGCCTGTGGTGTCGTAGTAGTGGCTCTTGTCGTCCTCGACGAGGCGGTAGTAGGCGGCGTTGTCGAGGCCGCGGAAGGCCAGCGTCGGGCCGAGGTGGTTGCCCTCCGCCGTGTGGTTGTAGACGACGTCGAGGATGACCTCGATGTTGGCCTCGTGCAGGGCCTTGACCATGCCCTTGAACTCGGTGACCTGCTGCCCCCGGGTCCCGTAGGCGGCGTAGTCGTTGTGCGGGGCGAAGAAACCGATGGTGTTGTAGCCCCAGTAGTTGCGCAGACCCTTGTCGAGCAGCCCGAAGTCCTGCACGAACTGGTGCACGGGCATGAGCTCGATGGCCGTCACGCCGAGGCCCAGCAGGTGCTCGATCGTCGCCGGGTGGGCGATGCCGGCGTAGGTGCCGCGGATGTCCTCCGGGATCTCGGGGTGCAGCTGCGTCAGACCCTTGACGTGCGCCTCGTAGATCACGCTCTCGTGGTAATCATGGCCCGGCTGACGGTCCTGGCCCCAGTCGAAGAACGGGTTGGTGACGACCGACATCAGGGTGTGGCCCAGGCTGTCCGAGGTCTCGAGCTCCGAGGCGAGACCCGCGTCCTCGGCCCCGAACTCGTAGGAGAAGAGCGACTGGTCGCCGTCCATCTCGCCGTCGATGGCCTTGGCGTAGGGGTCCAGCAGCAGCTTGGCCGGGTTGCAGCGGTGGCCGTTCTCGGGGTCGTAGGGGCCGTGCACGCGGAAGCCGTAGCGCTGGCCCGGCTGCAGCCCGGGCACGAAGCCGTGCCAGACGAAGCCGTCGGTCTCGGGGAGGGAAACCCGGGTCTCGGCGCCCTCGTCGTCGATGAGGCAGAGCTCGACCTGCTCGGCGACCTCGGAGAAGATGGCGAAGTTGACCCCCGTGCCGTCGAAGGTCGCGCCGAGGGGGTAGGCGATGCCGGGCCAGATCTGCATGGGTCCTCTTCAGTCGTTGAGCGGGGGTATCGAGGCGGGCACGTCGCCGCCTGGACGGACCGGACGACGCTGGCGGGCCGACGTCATCCTAGGCGCGGCGAGCGGCACCGTCACTGTTGCCGCACTCCTACCCGGATGCCGCGTGGTCCTCACCGCCTCTCCCCCGGCGCCCCCGCCGCAGCGTCAGGTGAGGGCGGCGACCAGGGCGTCGGCGGCGGCATACGGGTCTGTCGTGCCGTCGACGACCCGCTCGGCCAGGCCCACGAGACCCGCGCCGGGGCGCAGGTCGTCGATCCTCGCCCGCAG
>JALYVC010000353.1 GCA_030853445.1 Actinomycetota bacterium
GGCCTGGAGTCATGTGCGTCGACGCTGCGTCGAGTGGGGGGACGGGAACTGGGGGCGGGCGCTGGGGCGCCCGCCCTCACGTCAGGGGGCGGAGAACCACGTCAGGGTGTTGTCCACGAGCGTCGCCTTGTCGGCGGCGGTGCCGAAGGCCTCGATCGGGAAGGCCGCGAAGAGCACCTTGTAGCCGCCGGCAGCCACGGTCAGCGCGTCGGCCTGGCCACTGTCGTCAGTGAACGCCACCGTCCCCGGGGCGATCGGGGTGACCTGGTCCTCGTAGTTGGCGTTGAGGACCGTGTGGTCGAGGGTGACCGTGCCGAGACCGGCCGTGACGGGGTTGCCCGCGGCCGCCTTGACACTGGTCGTGGCCTTGTCGTTCTGTCCCTCGCTGCCGTCCCAGCTGACGTGCAGGTAGTCCTTCACGAAGGGCGTCGTGCCCGCGGCCCCGTCGAGGATGTCCTGGCCCGACATCATCAGGTGACCGCCGCCGTCGAGGAACACGGACAGCTCGCTCTCGTACGGCGAGACGGGGGCGGGGTAGCTGTTGCCCGTCCACCACACGACGTTGGTGTGCGCCGTGAGGTAGGACTGCGGCAGGTTCGGGTCAGCCGCAAGGTCCCAGTACCCGAAGGCACGCGAGCCCATGGCTGCCTTGTAGGCGGACGACACGTCGGGAGCGTTCCCGTCTCCGTCGACCAGCAGGGTGTCGGACGCGACGGCGATCGACGTCAGGGACGCGGTCGCCCTGACCTTCGGGTCGGCCATCGAGACGGCGCTGAGCGTCGCGATGTCCTTCGTGTCGTCGGCGGCCCCGGCCGGCACTGCCACCTCGAGGCACACGTCGGCGCTGGCCCCGGCCAGGATCGGCGCGGTGGACGGCATCGGCGTCGTGCACGTGGAGTCGTAGGCCGTGGTCGTCCACGCACCGGAGGCCGTCACCGTGAAGCTGTCGGCCTGGTAGCCCAGGTTGGTGACGTCGACGTGGTAGCGCACGGACTGACCGACCTTTGCTCCTCCCGACTGCTGGGCCGGGCTCACCGCGACACCATGCGCCGCGGAGATGCCTGTGACGTGCGGGCTGCCGGTCGTGGACACACCGTCTGACGAACGGACCACGATGCCGTCGTTGACGATGGTCTTGATGGCCCGCGGGAGCGATGGAGAGATCTGGACCCGGAGGTGCACCTGCTTCTGCGACCCCGCAGGGATGCGCAGGCCGGTCCACCGGACCCCGTTGGCCGTGGGCTTGCCACCCTGGTCGGCCGACTGGAAGGTCGTTCCGGCCGGGAGCGGGTCGATGATCGACACGTCATGGGCCACGCCGTTTCCGATGTTCTTCACCGTCACCGTGTAGTCGACCGTGCTGCCGGGACCGACCGGCGTGCCGGCGTCGGCGGTCGAGACGACCAGCGCCGGTGACGCGCCCCGGTTGGCCAGGGTGTAGGCCCCGCGCCCGTGGGTGGCGGCCAGCATGACGCCGTTGGTGGCGTCGTAGTCGAGCTGCCAGATCGCCACCTGGGGAATGCCGCGACCGAGTCGCGTCCAGCGGCCCCCGCCGTTGGTCGACACGAAGGCACCGGTGTCGGTGCCGACGTAGACGGTCCTGCCGTCGGACGGGTCGATGGTGACGCTGTTGACCGGGATGTCAGGCAGGTTGGCCGTCACGTCCGTGAAGGTCAGCCCGCCGTCGGTGGTGGCGAAGACCTGCCCCCGGCGCTTCGGTGTCGCAGCCGAGAAGCCACCGTACGAGATGTAGGCGACCCGCCAGTTGGACTTGTCGACCGCGATGTCCTGAACCGGGCGGTTGGGCAGCACGCCCCGACCGACGCGGGTCCAGGTCGGCGCGCTGCTGGTCACCGCGTCGGGGCTGACGGAGAGGACCCCGTCATCGGTCCCGACCCAGACGCCGTCGCCGCCGTCGGCCACGCCGATCGCCGAGATCAAGCATCCGCGCGACCCGTTCGGGGCAGCCTGCTTGCACCCCGTCGTGAGGTCGCCGCTGACCGGCTTCCACGCGACGTCGGCCGCCGCGGCGGTCTCGGCGTTGTCGGTGCGGTAGAGGCGGTAGGTGCCGAGGAACATCTGGTTGACGTTGCCGCGGTTCTGGACCCACGGGACGTAGAACTCGGCCCGGTCGGTGGTGTCGATGCCGCCGTCGATGGTCTCGTTGCCGAAGATCGTCGACGTCGTCGAGGGACCGTAGCGGTACGGGCTGATGCCGTAGTAGCTGCCGAAGACGAACGCCGCGGCGCTCGGGTTGAGCGGGTTCGTCGTCGTCTGGTCGACGATGACCTGGCCGCCGTCACCGCTGGCCTGGTCGAACCAGCGACCGTTGAGCGTCGACTTGCGCAGCGTGCCGTTGTCCTGCGTGCCACCCCAGTACTGGCCGGGGACCTGGGGAACGACCGCCCCGGAGGAGAACTGGGTGATGGTCAGGCCGGTGGAGTGGGTCAGCACGGCCGTGGTGGGGTCGACGGTGCCGTTGAGGTTCTCCCAGGTCACCGTGCTGAGGGGGCCGCCGGTGTGCCGGCCACCCTTGTTGTGCGACTGCCAGACGCCACCGTCGTTGCCGATCGCGATGTGCGAGGGGTCGTTGGGCTGGATGGCGATCGCGTGGAAGTCGGGGTGCAGGTCGTAACCGAGGCTCAGCCACGTGGCGCCGCCGTCGGTCGAGCGGTAGACGCCGCCGGACTGCGGCGAGTTGCCGTAGCCGTAGCTGCCGAGCGCGTAGACGACGTCGGGGTTGGTCGGGTCGGGGGTGACCTTGTTGTCGTAGAAGCACTGCGTGCCGCAGTAGCCGACGACCGAGTCCGGCCCGGTCGCGGGCGCACCGCTGGCGTCGGTCCACGCCGCACCCCCGACGCTCTTGAACACGTGCGCCGGGTGGTAGGCGTCCGTGGCGTCGTACCAGTCGAAGCCGGTGTAGAGGGTCGGCTTGGCGTCCTTGGCGGGGTGCGAGATCCCCAGGGTGAAGCGGGTGCCGCCCTCGAGGAAGTTGCCGGCCGGCAGGCCGGCCATGGCCGCTACCCAGGTGCGCCCGCTGTCGGCGGACGAGTAGATCGCGTCACCCCAGAAGGAGGCCCACAGGTGGGAGGGGTTGCGCGGGTCGATGACCAGCGCGGTGGCCCCATGGACCTCGTCGCGGGTGCCCTTGCGCAGGTCCCAGCTGCGACCGCCGTCGACGGACTCCCAGACGCCGTAGGGCTGGTCGGTGAGGGCCGTGGTGCGCTTCTCACCCGCGCGACCGCGCAGCGTCGCGGCGTAGAGGTGCTGGGGGTTCGTCGGGTCGACGACGATGTCGGATACCGACTGCCCCGTGAACAGCGAGGAGACGTGCTTCCAGCTGAGGCCGCCGTCACCGGAGCGCCAGATGCCGTCACCGTAGTAGGAGTCACCCGACAGGGCTCCCTCGCCCGAGCCCATGTAGACGACCTTGTCGTCGCTGGGGGCGATGGCCAGGGCCCCGACGGCCTGGGTGACGGAGTCCTTGGTGCGGGAGGTCCAGGTGCCGCTGACGGTGTCGTAGGTCCACACCCCGCCCTGCGCTGCACCGAGGATGATGGTGCCGTCGTTGCGGATCGCGAGGGCGGACACGCGCCCGCTCATCGCCGCGAACGTGTTGGAGGTGCGGACGGTCTGCACGATCGGCTCGGGGCCGACCTGGGTCCACGTGCCGCCGCGCGCCTTGCCGGTGGAGGTGGACTGGGCGATCGTCTGGGTCTGGTTGGCCGCCTTCTCCCGCAGGGCGGCGGCCTGGGTGAGCGTCAGCTTCTCGTCACCGGCGAGCAGGTCGCTCCAGTAGTAGGCGTCGCGCAGCTTGGCGATCCCCTCCTGCTCGGAGTCGCTCTCGACCTCGCCCTTCTGATGGAGCAGCACGGGTGCGTCGTCGCGAGCGACGGAGGCCTGCGCCGCCGCGGCGCCGGCACCGGGCGCGAGGCCCCCGACCAGGAACGTCAGGGAGGCGGCCACCACAGGGGCCAGGAGTCGACGTGCGCGCATGCTTCATACTCCGATCGCGGACGGGACCGACCCAAGGGGTTGGGGCCGCAGAACCCGTCCAGCGGGATCATGCCCGATATCGGCCGGTCATGGCTGCTGCCGACGAAGTTCCCAGCATTCTGTCAGGATGAGTCGGGCATATCGGATAGGCACCGCTCGGGGGTCAGCACCGTCAGCGCCCGACGGGCGACGTCGACCTGCAGAGGCAGGGGCAGGAAAGGCTCTCCGTCGGCCTGGCTGACGACGCCGGACGCCTCGAGGCGCACGCGGCTTCCCCGCAGCACCTCCACCTCGGGCTGGCGCACGTGGGTGCCGCCGAAGACGGAGGGGTAGATGCGCAGGAACCGCGGGATCGACACCGCGTGGACGAGGCAGACCTCGAGCAGGCCGTCGTCGTAGCGGGCGTCCGGGCAGATGCGCATCCCGCCACCGAAGGCCGGCCCGTTGCCGACCGCGACGAGCATGGCCTCGGTCTCCAGCCGCCGCTCGTCCACCGTCACGACGTAGGGGATCGGGCGGAAGCGCGGCAGCTCGAGCAGCACCGCCAGGTCGTAGCGGCGCGGTCCACGGGGCCAGCGCATCCTCTGCGCGCGCGACGCGACGACGGAGTCGAAGCCACCTCCCAGCACGCCGAGGAAGTGGCGGGGTGCCCTGCCTGTTACCTGCACCCGTCCGAGGTCGACCCGTCGACGGCACCCCGTCACCACGAGGGCGGCGGCGGCCTCCGGGTCGTCGAGCGGGAGCCCGAGCTCGCGGGCGTTGTCGTTGCCGGTACCCGCGGCGACGATCGCCAGCGGCACGTCGGAGCCGGCCAGCAGGTCGGCGGCGAGGTGGGCCATCCCGTCTCCGCCGACGACCACCAGCACGTCGATCTCGTGCAGGGCGAGCGCCGCGTGGGCCCGCGTGCGTCCTTCCGCGGCCTCGGGATACCACACGTACAACACAGAGTTACCCTAACCCAGCAACCCACGCCGGGCCC
>JALYVC010000376.1 GCA_030853445.1 Actinomycetota bacterium
GGTCCTCGGTGCGGGCGAGGCCGGCGACCGCGGCGGCGAGGACGCCGTCGTCGAGGGCCGACCCGGCCGGCGGGGTCATCGCCCGGCGGATGACTCCGGCGATGTGGTCGCTGCTAGCCCGCACCTCGTCGCGCTGGTCGCGCCAGGCCCGCGTGACCGCGTCGACGAGCTGGAGGAACTGGTCGCGGCGGAAGTAGGTGCCGCAGTAGAAGGGCTCGCCGTCGGGGGTGGCGAAGACCGTCATCGGCCAGCCGCCGCTGCCGGTCATCGCCTGCGTCGCCGCCATGTAGACCGCATCGACGTCGGGCCGCTCCTCCCGGTCGACCTTGACCGCCACGACCGCGGCGTTGACCACGGCCGCGACGGCTTCGTCCTCGAAGGACTCGTGCGCCATGACGTGGCACCAGTGGCAGGCGGAGTAGCCGACGGAGATCAGCAGCGGGACGTCGCGCGCCCTCGCCTCGGCAAAGGCCTCCGGCCCCCACTCTTGCCAGTCGACGGGGTTGTCCCGGTGCTGCAGGAGGTAGGGCGAGGTGGCGTCGGCCAGGCGGTTCATCTTCGTGAGCCTGCCACGTGGCGTTGCCGCTGCCCGCGGCACCGCCTCAGTAGGCGAACTGCTCCGACCACACGGAGTAGGCCTCGTACGCTCCGTAGAGGACGAACAGCAGACCGACTCCGGCCACGGCCAGGAGGCCTCCGACGATGACCTGGGCGCGGCTTCGAGCCCGGCTGCTGAAAGGTGTGGGGGCTGTGGGCCTTCCCCCGGCTCCCGCCCAACAGCGGCCCTGCCGCTCTCGAGCGTCCTTGAGTGCGATGTCGGAGGGCACCCCGACGGACTCGGCCCACGCCCACCCTCGGGTCGTCGCCTCTCCGGCAGCCTGCGAGGTGGACACCAAGCCCCGGAAGAGGGCGACCCCGACGCTTCCTCCACCGACCAGGGTGGCGAATGCCGCGGAGCCCACCTGTTGCAGGACGTCGGTAAACGTCACGGCCCAGCCGAGCACGACACTCACCCCGGCTCCGAGGACGAGAGACCCACTCAGCGCTGCCTGCCCGACGATGCTCAGTGCCTTCTGCATGGCCTTCTGCGCCTGCGCGTCGAGGTAGCCGACGGCCTTCTCCGCCCGCTCCCCACCTTCGAGCGAGCCGACGTAGTCGACCAGCTGGATGAGGGCCGGGTCGGTCACCCCCGCCCCGGTCGTCCTCATCTGCTTCATCGTCGCCGTGGCTTCGAGCCGCAAGGAGGCCAGACCCACCTCGCGTTCGACGGGGTCGGCCAGGCTGTCGATGACCGCCCGCGCGCGCCCGTAGGACTCGACCAGGCCACTGATCTCCGACGCTGCAACAGACATGCGGGCCTCCCTTGGCACTGCCTCGGAGACTACTCAGCACCCGGCATCTCGTCGAGACTGCGCGTGACACGAACAATCAGTTGAGAAGCTGGCCTGACGTGATGTCGATGCTTTTCGGCCGTTCGGGGTGCAGTTGTCCTCCAGGTCGATTATCTTTCAACTAGTGCCTTTCCGGCGCCGCCAGGACTCCGACCGTCGCGTCGAGGCAGGCACGCCCCGAAGGACTTCCATGAGCGAAACTGTCATTCCCGCCGGCTTCGCGGCCGGTGGCGCCGGCCGGCAGTGGCGCAGTGACGACACCCTTGGCGTGATGCGGGCCCCCGACCTCGCCGTGCTGCTCGACCGTGCGGCAGCGGGAGACGTCAAGGCGGCTGCCGCCGTCTACGACCTGGTGTCGGTGTCTGCCTACCGCATCGTGCTTCTCGTCGTGGGAGATGCCGCGGTCGCCACGGAGGTCTGCCGTGAGGCGTTCAGCCAGGTGTGGAGGGTATGGAGCGACGCTCCGGACCATGCCTACCGCAGCACGGCCCAGACGTGGTTGCTCATGACGATGCACCGCTTCGCCACCGACCAGGTGAGGCGCAGCCATGGTGGCGTTCCCCGAGGGACACTGGAGGCTCGGGGTCCTCGGGGTCCACGGGGAGCCCTCTGGCCTGGAGAGCCGGCGGCCCCGCGACTCGGCGCGTAACCGGGCTGCCGGGGGTGCTCGTGGCGGGTGACGCCGGACCCGGACGACAGGATCCTGACGTCGCGGCGTTTCGCCCTGCGCCCTGCGGGTAGGACTACCCCGACTTCAGCCTCGAGGTCGCGCAGTCGATGCGATGTGGGACAAGGCGATTGACCGGCCTCCTGCCTTCCGTGTCCCGTCCTGACCGAGCCGGTGCATCCTCGGCTCGTTCGGCCGACGCACCGTGGTCAGCCCGCGCCCGTGCGCCGGGTCTCCTTGGCGTGACCCCGGGTCGCATCCTCACGAACGACGCAGAGCCCACCAACCAATAGACGGAGGCACCATGCCTGACGACAACTCCTACGACACCCCCGACCCGCTCGTGACCTCGGTCGGCGGAGAGTCCGGCGCAGCTGGATCCACCGGGTCAGCCGGTTCCTCGACGGCTGAGTCGGCCAAGGACGAGGCGAAGAACGTCGCGAACCGGGCGGCCGACAGCGGCAGCCAGGTCGTGGACACGGCCAAGGCCGAGACCAGCGAGGTCCTCTCGCAGGCCGGTCAGAGCGCCCGCACCCTGTTCGACCAGGTGCGCGGCGAGCTCACCGACCAGGCTGGCACCCAGCAGCAGCGGGTCGCCGGCGGTATGCACGAGCTGGCCGACGAGCTGGACCGCATGAGTGAGGGCTCCGACCAGCCCGGCCTGGCCACCTCGCTCGTCCAGCAGGCAGCGGACCGTACGCGGTCCACGGCGCAGTGGATGAGTCAGCGTGAGCCGGGTGACCTCGTCAGCGAGGCCCAGAGGTTCGCCGCGCGTAAGCCCGGCACCTTCCTCGCCGCGGCCGCCGTCCTCGGCTTCCTCGGTGCCCGACTCACCCGGGGGCTGGCGGCCACGACGGACACCCCGGGCACCGGTGCCGCCTCGGCGGCCCCCCAGACCCAGCCGTCCCGGATGCCTGCCGCCTCGGTCGACCTCGGGCACGATGCGGGGATCCCGACCGTCACGACCACCAGCCACGGACAGCCCGTGACCTACACCTCCGGCGCCGCCTCCGCAGGCCAGCAGCTGTCGGCCCCGTCGCCCGTGCCCGGTGAGGGTCGCCTGTGAGCGCGGCCCCGGGGGCATCGACGTCCGCCGCTCCTGCCCGGGAGACCACGGATGCTCCCAGCCTCGGCTCCCTCGGTGAGATCATCTCCAACATCTCCGAGGACCTCTCGACGCTCGTGCGTCAGGAGCTGGACCTGGCCAAGGCCGAGGTCAAGGAGTCTGCGACCCGCGCCGGGAAGGGTGTCGGCCTGCTCGGGGGGGCCGGCGTCGCCGGCCACATGGTGCTGCTCTTCCTCTCGGTCACGGCGTGGTTCGGGCTCGACAACCTGCTGCACAGCCGCGCGTGGTCGGCCCTGGTCGTCACCGCCGTATGGGCGGTCATCGCGCTCGTCCTCGCCCTCATGGGCCGGCGACAGCTCACCACCATCAACGGCATACCCCGCACCGTCGAGACCGCCAAACAGGTCCCCGGTGCCCTGAAAGGAAACGAGGACCACTCATGAGCAACCCCGACGAGATCCGCGCCGAGATCGCGCAGACCCGCAGTGACCTGAGCACCAACGTCAACGCCCTCGGCGAAGCCGTCAAGCCGGGCAACGTGGCCCGCCACCAGGTCGACAAGGTCACCTCCAGGGCCGGCGACCTGAAGGACCGCGTCATGGGCAGCGCCCACGACGCCGTGCACACCGGTGCCGACACGGGCTCCGGCCTGAGCGACCACGCCACGGCAGTGCCCGGCCAGGTCAAGAGCCGCACCCGCGGCAACCCCCTGGCGATGGGCCTGATCGCCCTCGGGGCGGGCTGGCTGGTCGGCTCCCTCATGCCGGCCACCGACCGGGAGGCCGAGCTGGCCGCCGCGGCCAAGGAGCAGGCCCAGCCCCTGCTCGAGAAGGCCCAGACCGCTGCCCAGGAGTCGATGGAGCACCTCAAGGAGCCCGCCCAGGAGGCCGCCCAGTCGGTCGCCTCGCGGGCGCAGGAGGCTGCCGAGACGGTCAAGACGCAGGGCCAGGACGCCGTCGCAGACGTCAAGGACTCGGCCGAGAGCGCTCGTCAGAACGTGCAGAGCAACTAGTAGCCGACACCACGACGGCCGGGTAGAGCAGGCCCGGAGCACGACCACGACGACCGGCGACGCGACAGCGCCGCCGGTCGTCTTGCTGCTCGGGGTGCTCGCCGACGCCGAGCGCCGCGGCCGTGCTCTAGTGTCGAGACGACCGTCGGGTGAGAGTGAGGGACCGGCTGTGCCGAGCCCGCTGGTGCGCACCAAGCTCTACCGCCCCCCGGTGCGCGGGGGTCTGGTCTCACGGGCCCGGCTGGTCGACCGCCCGCAGGGGGCGGCGAGCCCTCGCCTGACGGTCGTCTCTGCGCCGCCCGGCTTCGGCAAGACGACGCTGCTGGCGTCGTGGGCCGAGGCGGCGAAGGCGGCTGGGCGCGCCGTGGCGTGGGTGTCGCTGGGGGAGAGCGAACGGCAGCCCGAGTCCTTCTGGACGTATGTGGTGACCGCGATCGACGACGCGGCGCCCGGCGTCGGGACGGGCGCCCTGACCCTCCTGCGAAGTGCCCAGCCGCCCATCGAGACCGTCGTCAGCCTCGTGCTCAACGAGCTCGGCACGCGACCCGAGGGCCTCGACCTCGTGCTCGACGACTACCACCTGGCCGACGGTCCGGCGATCGCCGCCGACGTGGCGTTCCTGTTGCTGCACCTGCCTGCTCAGGTACAGCTGATGATCGGCACCCGCGCCGACCCGGCTCTTGCGCTGGCTAGGCTCAGAGCCCGCGGCGAGCTGCTCGAGGTGCGTGCGGCCGACCTGCGGTTCACGCTCGACGAGGCGGCCTCATACCTGAACGGCGTGGTCGGTCTCGACCTGCAGGCGGGCGACGTGGCCGCGCTCGCGAGCCGCACGGAGGGCTGGGTCGCGGCCCTGCAGCTGGCCGCCCTCTCGCTGCGCGGACGTGACGACGTGGCCGGCTTCATCGACGGCTTCACCGGAGACGACCGCTACGTCGTCGACTACCTCGCCGAGGAGGTCATCGGCCGCCAGCCCGACGGCATACGGCGCTTCCTGCTCGAGACCTCGATCCTCGAACGGCTGGGCGGCCCGCTCTGTGACGCCGTCACGGGCGGCGACGACGGTCGTCTGGTGCTCGAGCAGCTGGAGCGCTCGAACCTCTTCGTCGTGCCGCTGGACGACACCCGCACCTGGTATCGCTACCACCACCTCTTCGCCGACGTCCTGCGCGCGCATCTGATGCACGAGCGGCCCGGTCAGGTCGCCGACCTGCACCGGCGAGCCGCCCACTGGTGCGCGGCCCACGGTGAGCCGGTGCCGGCGGTGAGGCACGCCGTGGCAGCCGGCGACGTCGAGCTCGCTGCCGACGTCATCGAGCGCATCGTCATCGGCATGCTGCGCGAGCGGCAGG
This sequence comes from Actinomycetota bacterium, assembly GCA_030853445.1. Taxonomy (GTDB): domain Bacteria; phylum Actinomycetota; class Actinomycetes; order Actinomycetales; family Dermatophilaceae; genus Lapillicoccus. The sequence continues at coordinate 5,486 of JALYVC010000376.1, forward strand.
AGGCCACCGTCGGAGGGTGGGTCGACCTCATCCCGCGCCATGTGGTGCACCGCCGACCGGTCCTCGCGGTGGGACTCATCGGGGCCCTGATGTCGACCGGTCGGCTCGAGGGTGTCGCCGAGCGACTGGACGACCTGGCGCTGGTGCTCGCCGACCCTCCGGCGGACACGGTCGTGCTCGACCCGACGGTGCTGCCGCGGCTGCCCGGGACCCTGGAGACCTATCGAGCGGCCCTGGCCCTGTCCCGGGGCGAACCCGCCGCGACCGTCGCGCACGCCGACCGTGCGGTCGCGCTGGCCGCGCCGGGCGACGACCTGACCGTGGCGGCCGCCTCTGCCCTGGCGGGCCTCGCGTGCTGGGGCAGTGGAGACCTGGTGGCGGCCCATCGGGGCTACTCCACCGCCGTCGAGGGTTTGCGGCGGGCCGGCCACCACTTCGACGTGCTCGGGTGCTCGATCACCCTCGCCGACCTGCGGCTCACGCAGGGACGGCTCGACGACGCCGTGCGCACCTACGAGGGGGCCTTGCGGCTCGCCGCCGAGCACGAGGTCGGCGGGGCCATGCGGGGGACGGCCGACATGGTGCTCGGTCTGAGCCAGGTCGCCCTGGAGCGCGGGGACCTCGTGGCGGCGGCCGCCCACCTGAGCCGGGTGGAGCTGCTGGGTGAGCCGGGCGGTCTGCCCCAGCACCCCTACCGGTGGCGCGTCGCTCGGGCGCGGCTGCTCGAGGCGCAGGGAGACCTAACCGCGGCCGCGTCCCTGCTCGAGGAGGCGGACCGGGTCTACGTCGGCGACTTCTCGCCGAACGTGCGGCCGGTGCCGGCGCAGCGGGCGCGGGTGCTCGTGGGCCAGGGCCGTCTGGTGGAGGCCCTCGAGTGGGCCCGGGCGCAGCACCTCGGCGCTGACGACGAGCTGCACTACGTGCGGGAGTACGAACACGTCACGCTGGCCCGGATCCTGTTGCGTCAGCACGCGGTCGAGGGTTCTGACGCCGCCCTGCGGGCGGCATGCGGCCTGCTCGAGCGACTGCGGGTCGCGGCGCAGGAGGGCGGTCGGACGGGCACGCTCGTCGAGGTGCTGACGCTGCAGGCGCTCGCGCACCATGCCCGGCACGGACGCCACGACGTGCCGGGCGCCACCAGCCTGCTGGGCCAGGCCTTGCGGCTGGCCGAGCCGCAGGGATACGTGCGCCTCTTCGTCGCCGAGGGTCCGCCCCTGGTGCCGCTGCTCGAGGCCCTTCTCCGCAGGGAGCCGACCTGGGCCTATCCGCGTCGGCTGCTGGATGCCCTGGCCGGGGTGAGCAAGCCTGTGGCTGCTGAGGATCAAGGCCTCGCCGACCCACTCAGCGCGCGTGAGCTGGACGTGCTGCGGCTGCTCGCCACCGACCTCGACGGCCCCGCGATCGCGCGCGAGCTGGTCGTCTCCCTCAACACCGTGCGCACCCACACCAAGAGCATCTACGCCAAGCTCGGCGTCACCAGCCGCCGGGCTGCGCTCACGCGAGCCGGCGAGCTGCGGCTGCTCCCGCGCCGCTGACCCGGCCCGAAGACCACCACCGGGCTCACCACATGATGTGAGGCCCGGTCACCACCTGCGCTCCTAGCGTGCGGGGCATGAACACAGCACCGACCAGCCGAGGTCATGAGACCGACGAGTCGGGCTGGTACGAGATCCGCCTCGACGGGCGTCTCGCCCCCCGGTGGTCCGCCTCGTTCGAGGCCATGACCCTCACGCTGTCTGACGGCTGCACCCTGCTCCGGGGCCCGGTCGTCGACCAGGCCGCCCTGCACGGACTGCTGCACCAGCTGCGCGACCTCGGTCTGCCGCTGGCCTCGGTCACACGGGTCGAGCCCGATGACCCGACGCCTTCCTTCCACCCCGACCCCTCACCCCCAGGAGCCTGACATGACCATCACCGCACCCGCCGCCACCGACCGCACACCCGGCGCCGCCCCGGACCCTACGCGGGGCCACGCCCGCGCCGCGGGCATCTTCTACCTGCTCACCTTCCTGTCCTCCATCCCGGCGCTGGTGCTCATCGGGCCGGTGCTGCACGAGGCCGACTACATCACCGGCGCGGGCCAGGACACCCAGGTCATCTGGGGGTGCCTGCTCGACGTCGTCAACGCCCTGACTGCGATCGGCTCGGCGGTGGCGCTCTTCCCGGTCCTGCGGCGACGACACGAGTCGCTGGCGCTGGGTTTCGTCACCTCGCGGCTGGTGGAGGCCGCCGTGATCATGGTCGGTGTGGTCAGCCTGCTCGCCGTGGTCACCCTGCGGCAGGGCGACTCCGGCCTCGTGGGTGACACCAGTGCCTTGACGGCCACCGGTCACGCCCTGGTCGAGGTGAGGAACTGGACCTTCCTCTTCGGCCCGGGAGTGATGCCCGCCTTCAACGCGGTCCTGCTCGGCACGGTGCTCTACCGCACCCGGCTGGTGCCGCGCCTCATCCCGGCCGTCGGTCTGGTCGGCGCGCCGATGCTCCTCGCCGCGGCCGGGGCCACGCTCTTCGGCGTCTCCGACCAGGTCTCGTCGGTCAGCTTCGTGCTCACCGTGCCGATCGCGGCGTGGGAGCTCGCCGTGGGCTGCTGGATGACGTTCGCGGGCTTCAACCGTGAGGCCGTCGCCGCCCTGCCCTCCTGCGGGAAGCGCTGAACGGCCCACGCCCGGGCCGGCGC
>JALYVC010000379.1 GCA_030853445.1 Actinomycetota bacterium
CCCCCAGCGTGCCCGACCCATCGCCCCAGGACCAGCCCCCGCCGGCCGGCCCCCGTCAGACGCCGACGCCTGCGGCCAGCGCCAAGACGTCGGCACTCGTCAGAGGGTTGCCGGCGATCCCCCAGGCGCCGCTGGCGACCTCCTCGACGAGGCACCACGTGACGGCCCGCAGGCTCTCCCCCTCGATCCGCACCATCGCGTCGGTGAGATCGCGCACGATCTGCTGCTTCTGCTCGGGCGTGAAGACGTCTTCGATGACCTTGACCTGGATGAGCGGCATGGCTCGTCCTCCTTCGCGTGTCCGGCCCCGCCACGGTGGTCGGGTGCCACGAGAAGCGTGTCGTGGATGGGGCCGGTCCGCGTCGACCGGGCAGGCCATCTGCACCGCGGGGCCGATGGCCCGGACGGGCCATCCCCCGCACCCGTCCGAGCTGAGGAACCGCCGTGGTACGCGTCAGCCCGTCGCCTCAGGTCCCAGCCGCAGCAGCTGCGCGGCACCGTCTCGGAACTCGGCGCTGTCGGCCGCGGCCTCGCGCATGTGCGCGGTCTCCCCGTGCGCCCGCAGGTGCTCCGGCGACTCCCACTCCTCGAGCAGCACGAAGCGATCCGGCTCGCCGTCGACCGGATGCAGGTCGTACTGCCGGCACCCGGGCTCGGCCCGCACCAGGGGCGCGAGCCGGGCGAACGCGTCGAGCTGACGGTGCGCCAGACCGGGTTGGGTGGAGATGAGGACGACGAGTCTGAGGGTCACCCCGGTCACGCTACCCCTGCGTCAGCAGCGGCAGGTGCCCGTCGGCGGCGAGCGCGGCGACCGCCTCCCGGACCGTCTCGAGCCCGGTGCGGCTCGGTCGGAAACCCAGCAGGTCGGCGGCCTTGGTCATCGAGCAGTGCGGGCTGTGCGTCAGGTGGTCGACCGTGGTGGCGGCGTGCTCGGGGGCGACGCGCTCGCACCATACGGGCAGGGGCTGCAGCTCGACGACCGCCTCGCGGCCCCACCACCCCGCGGCGGCCTCGGCGTAGCCGAGCAGGGTGAGGGCGCCGTCGGCGACCGCGTGGAAGCTCTCGCCCACCGCAGCCTCCGGGCGCTCGATCGCCGCCGAGAAGACACCCGCGACGTCGGCCGCGTGCACGTGCTGCAGCGTGGCCAGCCCCTGGTCGGGCAGCGACACGGTGTGCCCCGTGGCCAGTGCCGCGAAGACGCCGAGGTCGAAGTTGCCGGCCGGACCCACGGGCACCCACCCCGGCCCGCTGATGTGCCCCGGGTGCACCACCGTGCACGACAGGCCGCCGGCTCGGGACAGCGTGAGCAGGTGCTCCTCGACCTCCACCTTCGCCCTCCCGTATGCCGTGTGGGGCCGGCGCGGCGACTCCTCCGTCGTCGGCACGACCCGGCTGGCGCCGTGGGCCCAGATCGACCCGCAGTGCAGCAGGTGCGGGGGCCTCTGCGCCGCGACGAGCGCGTCGGTCAGTGCACGCGCGCTGTCGAGCGTGAAGCAGGTGAGGTCGACGACGACGTCGGCCCCGAGCTCGGCAACCCGCGCCCCGAAGGTGCCGGCCTCCTCCTCGGCCTCGCGGTCGGCCACGACCGTCGTGACGTCGCCCGGCCAGGCGAGGGTAGAGGCATACGGTCGTCGCAGGCCCCGGCTGACGACGGTGACGCCGTGCCCGGCGGAGGCGAGCTGGGGCACGAGGTGGCTGCCGATGTGGCCGGTGCCCCCGATGACGAGGATGTCCATGGGCACGACCCTAGGCGAGAGGTCCCCCCGCGAGCCGCACACGGGATGAGGCCCGCGTTCGACCGCTGCCTCAGCGCAGCAGGGCGACGACCTGCGCGCCCGCCGCCCAGGTCGACCCGGCGCAGACCAGTGCGAAGCTGCCGGTCCACACCACCCGGGGCAGGTGGGTGAGCGACGCCAGCACCCCGGGGTCGCTGCTCCGGTCGCGGGACGAGCGCACCGCCCCCAGGTGGCGCCAGGCGCCGACGATCAGCACGAGCCCGAGGCCGGTCAGCACCTGCGCCTGGAGGGCGTCGTCGCGCCACCACCACAGTCCGGCACCGGCGGCGAGCACGGCGAGCACCACCACGAGGGTGAGGACCGAGCGCACGCGCACCAGGGCGAGCACGACGAGCAGCAGCAGCAGGGACAGCACCGGCGCGGCCCACCCGTGCGCTGCCACCCCGACCAGCGCCGCACCGACGACGGCCGGGGCGGGGTAGCCCGCCCAGGTGGTCGCCACGCGGCCCGGCCCGCGCACCCTGCCTCGCGTGACAGCCGCTCCCGACATGTCGCCGCGCAGCTCGAAGCCGGTGAACGAGCGCCCGACGGCCACCCCCACGAAGGCGTGCCCGAGCTCGTGCACGAGCGTGATGCCGAGGCGCACGACGCTCCATGCCGGCGTGGCCACCAGCGCGAGTGCTACGACGAGCGCGACCCACACGCGGGGGGCGGTCAGCGCGAGGTCGGCCGCCGGCCGCACGTGCGCAGCGACGAGCCGCCCCCACTCCTGCGCCGTCATGGGCTGAGCGTAGGCAGCCCCGCTGTGCGCCGGCTACATCCGCCCCGACGTCACCGAGTCGCCCGACAGCCGCTGGCTGAGCCAGATCGGCACCACCGACAGCACGACGAGCACGGCGGCGACGACGTTGACCACCGGGGCCTGGTTGGGGCGGGAGAGGTTCTGGAAGATCCAGATCGGCAGGGTGGTCACACCGGGCGGGGCGGTGAACAGGGTCACGACGATCTCGTCGAAGGACAGGCCGAAGGCCAGCAGGGCACCCGCGACCAGCGCCCCCCGCAGCTGCGGGAAGGTGACCAGCCGGAACGTCATGAACGAGCTCGCCCCGAGGTCGGCCGACGCCTCCTCGAGGGTCGTCCCGGTGCGGCGCAGCCGGGCGACGACGTTGTTGTAGACCACAACCAGGCAGAAGGTGCCGTGCGAGACCGCGACCGTCCAGATCGAGAGCTGGACCCCGAGGAAGGTCTGGAAGGCGGTGCGCAGGGCCAGGGCGGTGACGATGCCCGGCAGCGCGATCGGCAGCACCACCAGCACCGAGAGGGTCTGCCGGCCGAAGAAGCGGTAGCGGGCCAGGGCGAACGCCAGCAGCGTGCCCAGCACGACCGCGGCCACGGTCGCCATCAGGCCGACCTGCACGCTGGTGAGCACGGCGCTGCGCACCCCGTCGTTCGACCAGACCTGCGACCACCAGCGCAGGGTCAAGGACCGGGGCGGCCAGGCGAAGATCTGGCTGGCGTTAAAGGAGTTGACCAGCACCACGAGCAGCGGCACGTAGACGAACGCCAGCCCGAGACCCATGGCGACGCCCAGCAGGGCGCGCGCGCGCCGGCTCAGCAGCATCGGGGGCTCACAGCTGCTCCAGCGCCCCGGTGCGGCGCACCAGGGCCAGGTAGGCGACCACGACGACGACCGGCACGAGGGCCACGGCGGCGGCGAAGGGCAGGTTGGCCGCGTAGTTCTGGAAGACGATGTTGCCCAGCAGCTGCGTCTTGCCGCCGACGATCTGCACCGTGATGTAGTCGCCGAGGCTGAGCGAGAAGGTGAAGACCGACCCGGCCACGAGGCTGGGGTAGACCAGCGGCAGGACCACGGAGCGGAAGGTCCTCCACGGGCCGCCCCCGAGGTCGGACGACGCGTCGAGCAGCGAGTCGGGCAGCCGCTCGAGCCCGGCGTAGACCGGCAGCACCATGTAGGGCAGCCACAGGTAGGTGAGGGTGAGCACCGCAGCCCCGAGGCCGTAGCCCGGGCCACTGACCCCCAGCGGGTGCAGAGCCCAGTCGAGGACCCCGCTGCCCGGCTGCACCATGGCCTGCCAGGCGTAGACCTTCACGAGGTAGGACGCCCACAGCGGGGTCACGACCAGGGCCACGAGCACCGCCCGTGTGCGCGGCCCCGCGACCTTGGCCATGAAGACGGCCATGGGCAGGGCGATCCCGGCGCAGAGCACCGTGACCGCCGCCGCCACACCGACGGTGCGACCGGTCGCCCTCAGGTAGGCCGGGTCGGTGAGCACGTTGGTCACGTTCGCCGTGGTCAAGGTGCGCGTCACCGCGTTGGTGAACTCGTCCACCGACAGGAACGCCGTGGCCAGCAGGGCGAAGAGCGCCAGCAGGTAGACGACCACCAGCCAGGTGGCCGGCAGCGCGAGCAGCGCCGCCAGCCGCAGGCGGGGTCGACGGTGCAGCACCGCCGACACCCGGGCGGGCACGGAGGTGGTCATGAGCGCAGGCTGCTCCAGGCCTTGCTCCAGTCGGAGTAGGCCGTGCAGGTGACATCGGTGCGCCCGTCGACGCAGGAGCTCTGCGGGGTCGTCCAGAACCACACCTTGGAGAAGTACGCCTCGTCGGTCGCGTGGTAGGTGTCGCAGTGGCCCTTGTCGGTCGTCAGCGCGCAGGCCTTGGTGTTGGCCGGGGCCTCACCGAACCACTCCGCGATCTGTGCCTGCACGTCGGGCTTGGTCGCCCAGTTCATCCACTGGTAGCCGCAGCTCGGGTGCGGGCTCTTCGCGTCGAGCATCCACGTGTCGGCCCAGCCCGTCGCGCCCTCCTTGGGCAGGACGGAGGCGACCGGCGCCTTGTCGGCCTTGGCCAGGTTGACGATAATCTGCCAGGTCGACCCCAAGACGGTGCTGCCGGACTCCAGCGCCTTCTGCGCATCGGTGTACGACGCCCAGTAGGAACCGACGGCCGGCTTCTGCGCCTTGAGCAGGGCGACGGCTGCGTCGAGCTGCTGCTGGTCGAGGGCGTAGGGGTTCTTGATGCCGAGGGCGGGTTTGGTCGCCATGAGGTAGACCGCTGCGGCACCGATGCCGTCGACCGCCGAGTCGTAGTCGGTGATCTTGCCCTTGTAGGGCGAGCTCGGGTCCCACACGACGCTCCACGAGTCGGGCGCGGGGTTGACCTTGTCGGTGCGGTAGGCCATCAGCTGGGCGCCCCACCCGTGCGGCATGCCGTAGGAGACCCCGTCGACGGAGTTCCACGTGCGGTTCTTCTCGAAGGCGGGCACGTCGGCGTAGTTGGTCAGCAGCGAGGTGTTCACGGGGGCGACCTTGCCGGCGTAGACCATCCGCAGGGAGGCGTCGCCCGAGGCCGAGACCACGTCGAAGGTCCCGGTGCCCATCTTCTCGAACATCTCGTCGGAGGTGTTGGCCACCTGCACGTTGGCCTTGCAGCCGGTCTGCTTCTCGAACGGCGTGACCCAGTCGACGGCCTTGTCAGTCGAGCCGTTCTCGGCGTATCCGGCCCAGGCCAGGATGTTGACCGCCCCCTCGCCGGCGCCGAGCGAGGCCGCAGGGGTCATCGCCGGGGGCTTGACCCGGGTCGCGCCGCCGCTGCCGGAGGCCCCTCCCGAGCCGGTGCCGGCAGAGGTGCCGCAGGCGGTGGCCAGCAGGGCCACGGTCGCCGCGGTGAGGACGGAGGTCAAGGTCGTACGGCGCACAGGTGGCTCCTCGGGTGGGGGTGGTGGTGGGATCAGGTGGTGGTGGTGGAGCTGGACGCGGCCCCGACCCGCACCTCGTGCTCGGGTCGCCAGCGCAGCCGCACGCGGCGGCCCCGTACGGTGTCGAGGTCGCGCGGCGAGGTCTGCCGGTTCTGCCGCACGACGACGAGGCTGGCCCCGGCCCCGGCGGGCCCCTCGAGGTCGACGATGAACCGGGTCGCCGACCCGAGGTAGACGACCTCGCGCACCACCCCGGCTGCGACGCGCTCGCCGTCGCCGGCCTGCTCGGCCCGCTCGTCCTGCTGGGGGTCGTCGCTCAGGTCGAGCAGCAGCTTCTCCGGGCGCACCGACCACGTGCCCTCGCGCCCGAGCAACCGGCGGGCGGCCTCACCCGACAGCAGGTTCGAGGTGCCCACGAAACCGGCGACGAAGGGCGTCTGCGGACGCTCGTAGACATCGGCGGCGCTGCCCACCTGCTCGATCCGCCCGCCGTCGAAGACGGCGATCCGGTCCGACATGGTCAGCGCCTCCTCCTGGTCGTGGGTGACGAAGACGAAGGTGATGCCGACGTCGCGCTGGATGGCCTTGAGCTCGACCTGCATCTGCTCGCGCAGCTTGAGGTCGAGGGCCCCGAGCGGCTCGTCGAGCAGCAGCACCTTGGGGCGCACCACGATCGAGCGGGCCAGGGCGACGCGCTGGCGCTGACCGCCGGAGAGCTGGCCCGGGCGGCGCGCGGCCAGGTGGGCGAGCTGGACGGTCTCGAGCGCCTCCTCGGCGCGGCGACGACGATCGACCTTGCCGACCCCGCGCACCCGCAGTCCGTAGGCCACGTTGTCCAGGACGCTCATGTGCGGGAAGAGGGCGTAGTCCTGG
>JALYVC010000392.1 GCA_030853445.1 Actinomycetota bacterium
GCGCCGGGCCTTCCGCACCCGCTCGACCCGGCGGTCCGGCGCCATCGCCACGGTCAGCACCGTCGGGCTCGTGGCCGTCGCGCTGGGCGTCCTCGTGACGTCGCCGGGCTGGTCACGGGTGCAGCACACCTTCTTCAGCCCCGAGAAGGCGTGGTCGTCGCTGCCCGCGGTGGCGACCGGGCTGTGGCTCAACGTGCGCGTCATGCTCGTCTGCGGGGCGCTCATCGCCGTCTTCGGGCTGGGGCTGGCCCTGCTGCGCACCTTGCGCGGGCCTGTCTTCTTCCCCCTGCGGCTCTTCGCGGCTGCCTACACCGACCTCTTTCGCGGGCTGCCGGTGCTGCTCGTGCTGCTGCTGCTCGGCATCGGGATGCCGGCCCTGCGGCTGCAGGGGGTGCCCAAGGACCCGCTCTTCTGGGGCGGGCTGTCGCTCGTGCTGTCCTACTCCGCCTACGTCGCCGAGGTCTTCCGGGCCGGTATCGAGTCGGTGCACCCCTCGCAGCGGGCCTCGGCCCGGGCGCTGGGGCTGAGCCACGCTCAGACCATGCGGTTCGTGGTCGTGCCCCAGGCCGTGCGGCGCGTGCTGCCGCCGCTGATGAACGACCTGGTGTCCCTTCAGAAGGACTCCGGTCTCATCTCGGTCCTCGGGGTCGTCGACGCGATCTACGCGGCCCGCATCGAGACCGCAAGCGACTTCAACTACACGCCGTACGTCGTCGCCGGTCTGCTCTTCGTCTGTCTCACCATCCCCATGGTGCGCTTCACCGACTGGTTCGCCCGCAAGCAGGGCTTCCACGGCGCCGGGGGGATTGTGTGACGCTGCTGTCGATCCGTCACGTACGCAAGGCCTTCGGGGCCAACGTCGTGCTCGACGACCTCTCGCTCGACGTCGAGCAGGGCCAGTGCATCGCCCTCATCGGAGCCTCGGGGTCGGGCAAGTCGACCCTGCTGCGCTGCGTCAGCCTGCTCGAGGTCGTCGACGACGGCGTCATCGAGCTCGCGGGCACCGACATCACCGACCCGCGGGCCGACACCGATGCGGTGCGCGCCCGCATGGGCATCGTCTTCCAGGCCTACAACCTCTTCCCCCACCTCAGCGTGCTCGACAACATCACGCTCGCGCCCATCCGGGTGCACAAGGTGCCACGGGCCCGGGCCGAGGCAGACGCCCGCGTGATGCTCGAGCGGGTCGGGCTGTCCGACAAGGCCACGGCGCGTCCCGACGACCTCTCGGGAGGCCAGCAGCAGCGGGTCGCCATCGCCCGGGCACTGGTCAGCTCACCGTCGCTGCTCCTGCTCGACGAGGTGACGTCGGCCCTCGACCCCGAGCTCGTCGGCGAGGTCCTCGACCTGCTCATGGACCTGCGGGCCGAGGGGATGACCATGGTCCTGTCGACGCACGAGATGGGCTTCGCCCGCCAGGCGGCCGACACGGTCTGCTTCCTCGACGGCGGTCGCATCCTCGAGCAGGGACCCCCGACCCAGGTGCTCGAGCACCCGCTGGAGGGGCGGACGCAGACCTTCCTCGCGCGGATCACCGGCTGACGCCTGGGCCTCCGGGCAGGGCAGGCGGGGCGAGAAGACCCCTCAGGCCGTGAGGGCCCAGCCGACCGCCCCGACGACGGTGACGGCGGCACCGACGGAGCGCCACCGGTCGACCCGCAGCAGTCGCGCGACCAGGGCGTCGTCCCGCCCGGCGGCCAGCCGTCCGTGCGTGGGTGCTGCGGCGGCGGCGGTGACGAGGAAGGCCAGCGCCGCTCCCGCCCCGGCCACTCCGAGCCAAGCCGTACGGGGGCCCGCCAGCACTGCCCAGCCCAGCGCCAGCAGCAGCAGCCCGTAGGTGACGACGACGAGTGGGACGATCCGCCGGCTGTGCCCTGCGTGCACGACGCGCCACTGCCCCGGGCTGGCTCCGGCGAGTGCGGGGTAGACCAGCGCGGTGACGGTCAGCTGGAAGCCGAGGTGCAGCACCGCGGCCACGACGAGCAGCACGACGGGGAGTGGCATCTCAGCGCAGCCGCTGGGGGAAGCCGAAGACCGTGCGGACCCCGGGTGAGCAGAGCACGCTCTGGGGCGGTGTGGCGGCGAGGTCGGGAAAGCCGGCTGCGGCGAGCAGCGTGTCGTCGAGGTCGAGCAGCTCGGCGGAGTGCAGGGGCCAGGGGCCATGGGTGTTCGGCACCCACAGGGGCCGCCCGAGCAGGCTGGTGTGCAGACCGAAGCGGGCGGTGAGGAAGAGGTCGCGCTCGCTCGGCTGCTCGAGCACGGGACCGACCGACACCCGCATCCGGCTGTGCGCGGCCCGACCCCGCACCCGTCCGGCCCCGCCTCCGACGGCTGGGCCGAGCCGACGGCTCGCGTAGTCGTAGGTCGGTCGACCGTCGGGAGCCGCCCCGGCGGCATACGTCATGTGCGCCCACCGGTAGGGCACGTTGAACAGGCCGAGCGCTCCCGCCACCACGGCGAGGCGCTGGGCCTCGAGCGAGCAGAAGAAGACACCGCGCCGACCCTGCTCGTCGACCGTGTAGGTGCGCACATTCATCTCGAGGAAGGAGCCCAGCCACGGGATGGCCGGGCCGGCGAAGACGCCTGCGTCGACCATGCGGAAGGGGATCAGCCCGACCCAGGCACGCCCGTCGTGCAGGTCAGGCCGCACGCCGGCCGGCAACATCGGCGCGACCCTCGTGGGGTCGACCGCCCAGTGGGCGAAGCAGATGTCGCGCCACCACTGGCTCATGATCTGCGGCGTCGGGAGGGGCGGGCCCTGAGCGAGGACGGGGCTGAGGGTCACGTCCCCATTGTCCGGGGCTCGGGCGGGCCCTGTCCGGGCCGCCCGGCATGACCCCCCTCACGTGAGAGGGGTGGAGGCGGACCCCCCACGGGTCCGGCGCTCCACCCCTGTTTCACGTACACCGGCGCTGTCGAGAACCTCACAGTCTCTCGCTCCGGACCCCCCACGGGCCCTGCGCCGACATGTCCTATCTTGCGCCATTTTTGGAGCCAATGTCAAGCGGTCGTCAAGAGTCAATTCTGCGCGATGTCGGCCGGCTGCTGCATCCGTCGAATGGTCGACGTCAGCACCCACCCGGTGGAGACCCCTCTAGTGCCTTGGGCGGATGCCGGAGGGGCTCCCGAGAGCGAGCGCGCGCACATTTTATCCACGCAACTGCCATCAAATGGCCATATATGTACTATCTTGGCGCTGTGGGGCCGGGGTCCTCCCAACCCCACACGAGGACCCCGGGGCGACGTCCGAGACTGGAGCAGACCCCGTGGGGTCGTTCACGGTACGCCCGGGTCGAGCCGCCCCCCACTGGCTCCCCGGGGGTATCCGTGCGATGCCTTGCCACGGACACCCCCGGGGTGGCACGACCGGCTCAGGCGGTGGGGGCGAACGAGTAGTCGGTGTAGCCCTCGGCGCCGCCACCGTAGAAGGTCGTGTCGTTCGGCTCGTTGAGCGGCAACCCCTCACGCCAGCGGCGGGCGAGGTCGGGGTTGGCGATGAACTCGCGGCCCACGGCGACGAGGTCGGCCTCGTCAGCGTCGAGGATCGCCTCGACGTCGGCGAGTTGGGTGACGCTGCTGAAGCCGCTGTTGACGATGACCGGACCCCCGAAGCGCTTGCGCAGGTCGCGCACGAGGTCGCAGGTCGGGTCGGCGAGGATGCTGAGGTAGGCCAGGCCCAGCGGGGCGATAGCGTCGACGAGCACCTCGTAGACGGCCGCGGTGTGGGCGACGTCGTGCTCGATGACACCCTGGATGTTGTGCTCAGGCGAGATCCGGATGCCAACGCGGTCGGCCCCGATCGCCTCGGCGACGGCCTGCGTGACCTCGATGGCGAACCGGGCGTGGTTCTCCGGCGAGCCGGCGTAGTCGTCGGTGCGGATGTTGCTCGACGGCGCGAGGAACTGGTGGATGAGGTAGCCGTTCGCGGCGTGGACCTCGACGCCGTCGAGGCCGGCTTCGATGGCCTTGCGGGCCGCGTCGACGAACTCGGCGATGACGCCGGGGATCTCGTCGGTCTCGAGCGCGCGGGGCATGACGTGGTCCTTCTGCCCGTCGGCGGTGACCATCTTGCCGGGCGCCGGGATGGCGCTCGGGGCGACCGTCTCGAGCCCGTCCTTGTTGTCGGGGTGGGCGATCCGGCCGACGTGCATCATCTGCAGCACGATCCTGCCGCCCCCGGCGTGGACGGCGTCGGCAACGGCGCGCCAGCCCTCGATCTGCTCGGGCGAGTGCATGCCCGGGGTGTCGAGGTAGCCCTGGCCGACGGCGCTCGGCTGCGTGCCCTCGGTGATGATCAGGCCCGCCGAGGCGCGCTGGCCGTAGTACTCCGCGTTGAGCGCGTGGGGGGCGTGGCCCTCACCGGCGCGGTTGCGCGTCAGGGGGGCCATGACGAAGCGCTGCGGCAGCTGCCAGGCACCGACGGTGATGGGCTCGAACGCACGGGACATAGGGGGAGCTCTCCTGAGGTTGGGGACGAGATGGTGGAACGTTCATCCACCTCGTGGTCACAGGGGCCAACGGCGCCCCTGCCCCGACCATTCCCGCGCCGTCCGCGGCACGGCGCAGGAGCGGGGAGCGTCGTGCAAGGGTGTCCGAGCCTCGCGCCACACTGGGCCCATGACGAGCAGCCGCCCCACCCCGGACCCCGACCCGGCCACCGCCGACGGCGTCCGGCAGCTGGCCCTGGCGTGGTACCGACGCTCGCGCACCGCGCAGATCGCGCACGCCCGGTCGGCGGCGCACGCCCGCACGCTGTTCCTATGGC
>JALYVC010000417.1 GCA_030853445.1 Actinomycetota bacterium
CCGTACCGGAGTCGGGGCGGTCGCTCACCGCGCCACGGTAGCCCGCCGCGGTCGCAGGGCCCGACGCCACCGCGGCACAATGGGGTGGTGAGCCCACGCAGCGCCTCCGACGACGGGCCGCGGGCCCGGATGACCGGGCCCCAGCGGCGCGAGCAGCTCCTCGTCATCGGGCGCACCCTCTTTGCCGAGAAGGGCTACGAGGGCACGTCGGTCGAGGAGATCGCGGCCAAGGCCAAGGTCAGCAAACCCGTGCTCTACGAGCACTTCGGAGGCAAGGAGGGCCTGTACGCCGTCGTCGTCGACCGCGAGATCACCACCCTGCTCGACGGCATCTCCCAGGCGCTGCAGCCGGGGCAGAGCTCGCGCGAGCTGCTCGAGGCCGCGGCCCTGGCCCTGCTCGACTACGTCGACACCTCGACCGACGGCTTCCGCATCCTCGTGCGCGACTCCCCCACCGGCTCGTCGACCGGGTCGTTCGCGAGTCTCATCAGCGACGTCGCGACGCGGGTCGAGCACCTGCTCGAGGCCGAGTTCAAGAGCCGCAAGCTCGACCCCAGGACGGCTCCGCTCTATGCGCAGATGCTCGTCGGGATGGTCGCCCTCACCGGCCAGTGGTGGCTGGATTCGCGCCGCTTCAAGAAGGACGAGGTCGCGGCCCACCTGGTCAACCTCGCGTGGAACGGCCTGAGCGACCTCGAGAAGAAGCCGACGCTCGGCGGCCGGTGAACGGTCCGCCCGCGGTCCGCCGGTCGCGGCCCGCCGGTCGGTTCAGACCGGCTTGCGCCCGACGGCGAAGATGCGCCGGAAGGGGAAGGCGACCCCGAAGGGTCGCCGCGGGTAGGCTCGGTCGAGCTCGGCGGCATAGGCCGTGACGAAGGCGTCCCGCTCGTGGTCGTCGGTCAGCACGTCGAGCACGGGGCGCAGACCGGTGCCGCGCACCCACTCGAGCACCGGCGAGGCCTGGGCCCCGGCAGGGTCGAGCACCTGCAGGTAGGTCGTCGCCCAGACGTCGGCGACCAGACCCAGCCCCGAGAGCAGCTCGAGGTAGACACCAGGCGCAGCGACGGCGTCGGTGTGGCGCAGGGTCGCGAGCAGGTCGGCGGCCCGCTCGTGCCGGGCCGCGACCTCACGCATGAGCCGGTGCGAGGGGGCGTCGAAGTTGGCCGGCACCTGCATGGCGAACCACCCGCCCGGGGACAGTGCCTCGACCCATCCCGGCACGAGGTCGAGGTGCCCGGGAACCCACTGCAGGGTGGCGTTGGTGGTGAGCAGGTCGACCGGCTGGGCCAATCTCGACGGATCCCACTGCTGCACCTGCGCATTCACCCACTCGACCCTCCCCGACTGGTCGAGCTCGCGCGCACGGGCCAGCATCGCCTCCGAGGAGTCGAGGCCCACGACCCGGGCTGTCGGGTAACGGTCGGCAAGGCCCAGCGTCAGCGGCCCGTCGCCGCAGCCCAGGTCGACGACGAGCCGGGGTCTCAGCCCCGGGTCGAGCGCGAGCACCCGGCCGAGCAGGTCGGCGAAGGGCCGGCTGCGGTGGTCGGCGAAGGCGGCATACTGCGCGGGGTCCCAGGACGGCATCCAGCCAGTGTGCCCAGGTAATATCTTGACGTCAAGACACTTCTCGTGAAGATGCTCACGCTCAAGTAGTTCGATCCAAAGAAACTTGACGCTGGGTATACTCGGGTCATGGTGTCAAGCGAGGGCGACGAGGTCGACCGCATCGTCGCGGCCTGGGGCCGGGAGCGGCCCGACCTCGACGCCGGGCCGCTGCACGTGCTGTCACGCATCTCGCGGCTGGCCCGTCACCTCGACCTCGCCCGCAGCTCCGCCTTCGCGGAGCACGGCCTCGACTCGTGGGAGTTCGACGTGCTGTCGGCGCTGCGTCGCTCGGGAGAGCCCTACGAGCTGTCCCCCGGCCAGCTCATCACCTCGACCCTGGTCACCTCCGGCACGATGACCAACCGGGTCGACCGCCTCGTCACCCGCGGCTTTGTTGTGCGGCACCCCGACCCGCACGACCGTCGGGGGGTCATCGTCGCCCTCACTCCTGCGGGCCGCGAGGTCGTCGACGCCGCCCTGTCCGACCTGCTCGACCGCGAGCACCGCCTGCTGTCCGGCCTCTCCGCCGCCGAGCAGTCCCGCCTCTCGGGGACCCTCCGCTCCCTGCTGGGTCCCTTCGACGCCTGACCCCGCCCGCTCCGCTCATTGCGCCCGATGCGCCCGGTCAGGGCTCAGCCGGCCTGCAGGAACTCCAGCCGGTTGCCGACCGGGTCGTCGGTGTGAAACCGCCGCAGCCCCGGTATGGAGTCGTCCCACCGCACCTGCCCTCCGTTGGCCTCGACCGCCTCCGCCAGGGCCGCGACCTCAGTCACCGCGATGCCGGGGTGGGCCTTTCGCGCAGGACGGAAGTCGTCCTCGACCCCGCAGTGCAGCTCGAGCGCACCGCAGCGAAACCAGGCGCCACCCTTGGCGGCGAGCACGGACGGCTTCGTCAGCTCGGTCATCCCGAGCACCCCCACGTAGAAGGCGCGCATCACCTCCTCGGACCCGGCGGGGCACGAGACCTGCACGTGGTGCAGCGACATCTTCATACCCCCAACGTAGCTCGACCACCACCCCATCCGGCCCACCTCACCTCGCCTCGTTGCGGACCCACGTCGCCTTGTTGCGCCCCACGCGCCCTCGTGCGGCCTCGGGAGCCGAGAACCGGGCACGGGTGACCCACTGAGCAGACGTTCGGGGTCGCAGCGAGCGACGTCCGTGGGAGGCGACCCGGTCAGCCGACGGTCTCCGCCGCCTCGAGCCACGCCAGCTCGAGCTCCTCGCGCTCGGCGTGCACCTCGCCCTGGGTGCGGGCCAGCTCGGTGAGGCGGGCGTGGTCGCCGCTCGACGAGACGTCGGCCATCTGAGCGTGCAGCTTGGTCTCGCGGTCGGCGAGACGGCTCAGCTGCCGCTCGATGCGTGACAGCTCCTTGCGGGCGGCGCGGACCTCGAGCGCGGACATCCCGCTGACCGGCTCGGCCGGCGCGGCGACCGGCGCCGCAGTGCCGTCACGGCTGACGGTGTTGCCGTCGGCGTCGGCGACCCCTCTCCACACGGGCGCCCCCTCGCGCAGCCGGAGGTACTCCTCCACCCCGCCGGGCAGCTCGCGTACCTTGCCGTCGCCGAGCAGCGCGACCTGACGGTCGGCCACCCGCTCGAGCAGGTAGCGGTCGTGCGAGACGACCAGCAGGGTGCCGGCCCAGCCGTCGAGCACGTCCTCGAGCGAGGTGAGCGTCTCGATGTCGAGGTCGTTGGTGGGCTCGTCGAGGATGAGCACGTTGGGCTCGGTCATGAGCAGCCGCAGCAGCTGCAGCCGCCGCCGCTCCCCTCCGGAGAGGTCGCTGACCCTGGTCTGCTGGCGCCCACCGCTGAAGCCGAGGCGCTTGGCCAGCTGGCTGGCGCTGACCTCCTTGTCGCCGAGCATGGTGAAGCTCTTGACGTCCTCGATCGCGTCGATGACCCGCCAGTCCTCGAAGCGCTCGAGCTCGCGCACCTCCTGGGTGAGGAAGGCGACGACGATGGTCTTGCCGGCCTTGCGCTGCCCCGACGTGAGGGCGAGGTCGCCGGTGATGGTGCGCAGCAGCGTCGACTTGCCGGCGCCGTTGACGCCGACGATGCCGACCCGCTCCCCCGGCGCGAGCCGCCAGGTGACGCGGTCGAGCACGCGCCGACCGCCCAGGTCGACGGTCGCATCGACCAGGTCGACGACGTCCTTGCCGAGCCGGGTGGTCGCGAAGCGCACGAGCGACACGTCGTCGCGTGCGGGCGGCTCGTCCTCGATGAGGGCGTTGGCGGCGTCGATGCGGAACTGCGGCTTGCTCGTGCGCGCCGGCGGCCCGCGACGCAGCCAGGCGAGCTCCTTGCGGAGCAGGTTGTCGCGTCGCTCGGCGGTCACCTTCGCCATTCGCTCGCGCTCGGCCTTCGCGAGCACGTAGGCCGCGTAGCCCCCCTCGAAGCTGCTCACCTCGCCCTCGCCCACCTCCCAGGTCAGCGTGGCGACCGCGTCGAGGAACCACCGGTCGTGGGTGATGGCGACCAGGGCCGCGTCGGGCCGGGTGCGCGCCGTCGTCAGGTGCCGGGCCAGCCAGGCCACGCCCTCGACGTCGAGGTGGTTGGTCGGCTCGTCGAGCAGCAGCACGTCGGGGTCGGCGACCAGCAGCTTGGCCAGGGCCAGCCGGCGGCGCTCACCACCCGACATCGGCCCGATGACCGCCTCGAGGCCGCCGATGCCGGGCGCGTCGATGCCCCCCAGCAGACCGGTGAGCACGTCGCGGATGCGGGCGTCGCCCGCCCACACATGCTCGGGCAGGTCACCGAGCACGGCCTCGCGCACGGTGTGGGCGGGGTCGAGCACGTCGACCTGGCTGAGCATGTCGATGGTCACGGTGCCTCCGCGGGTGATGCGGCCCTCGTCGAGCGGCTGCTCACCGGCGATCACCCGCATCAGCGTCGACTTGCCACCGCCGTTGCGCCCCACCACCCCGATGCGCTGCCCGGTGTTGACGCCGGTGGAGACACCGTCGAGCACGGTGGTGGTGCCGAAGACGACCGTGGCTCGCTCGAGCGAGACGAGGTTGGCCATGGTGTGCTCCGCCCCGCCGTCAGACCCGGCCCGGGCCGGCGACGACGTGCGCCCCCTGGACCGGGGCCTTGGCCCGCCGCACCTCGCCCGCGACACCGGAGGCGGCGAGCGAGACGCAGAGGTCGAGGGCCAGCTCGGGCGAGCCGGTGAGGAAGGCGATCGTCGGGCCGGAGCCCGAGACGATGCCGCCGAGGGCGCCGTACTCCAGCCCGGCGTCGACCACCTCGCGCAGCGAGGGCTGCAGCGAGAAGGCCGCCTCCTGCAGGTCGTTGGTGAGGGCGCGACCGAGCGCCTCGGGGTCGCCGCAGCGCAGCGCCGTCATCATGTCGGACGACGGCTCGGGCTCGGGCACCGCAGCCGACCCGCGCAGCCGGTCGCACTCGGCGTAGACCTCGGGGGTCGAGAGGCCGACGTCGCTGACGGCGAAGACCCAGTGGTAGCTGCCGGTCGCGAGCACCGGCGCCAGCTGCTCGCCCCGGCCCGAGCCGATGGCGATGCCGCCGCTCAGGCAGAAGGGCACGTCGCTACCGATCCCGGCAGCGAGGGTCGACAGCTCGTCACGCGACATCCCCGACGACCACAGCTGGTCGCAGGCGAGCAGGGCTGCGGCCGCGTCGGCCGACCCGCCGGCCATCCCGCCGGCGACGGGGATCTCCTTGCGGATGTGCAGCGCGACGGGATCGTCGACCCCGACCTCGGCCGCGAGGGCCCGGGCCGCGCGGAGCGCGAGGTTGGTGTCGTCGGTCGGCACCTTCGCGGCATACGGGCCGGAGACGTCGACCTGCCACTCGGCGCAGGGCGAAGCCGTCACCTCGTCGTGCAGGCCCACGGCCATGAAGACGGTCGACAGGGCGTGGTAACCGTCGTCGCGGCGCGGGCCCACCCCCAGCTCGAGGTTGACCTTGGCCGGGACGCGGACGGTCACAGGAGGGGCCACCGAGAGGGCTGAGGTCACCGGGCCACCCTAACCGGGCGGCGGGAGGTCGCGGCGAGCGGCCGCCAGGGCGGCGAAGGCGACGATGTCGAGCTGCTCTCCGCGGGTGCGCGGGTCGATCCCCGCCGCACGCAGGGCGGCCTCGGCCCGCTCGGCCGAGC
>JALYVC010000433.1 GCA_030853445.1 Actinomycetota bacterium
CGGCGTCGTAGAGCGCCTTCTTCGACAGGCCGGTCGCCGCCGCGACGTCGGCGCACACGTCCTTGAGCCGTTCACCCCCGGCGACGCGCACGGTGATGCCCGGCAGCACCTCCTCCACCGTGCGCTCGCGCGCCGTCGCCCCGGACACCACGACGGTGATCTCGCCCCTCACCCCCTGCGCCGCCCAGGCAGCGAGCTCGGCGAGACCACCTCGGCGCACCTCCTCCCACGTCTTGGTCAGCTCGCGGCAGACCGCGGCCGGGCGGTCGGCGCCGAAGGCCCGCGCCATCGCCGCGAGGGTCGCGTCGATGCGGTGGGGCGCCTCGAAGAAGACCATGGTGCGCCGCTCGTCAGCGAGCTGGGCGAGCCCGCGGGCCCGCTCCCCCGGCTTGCGCGGCAGGAAACCCTCGAAGCAGAAGCGGTCGACCGGCATACCGGAGACGGCGAGGGCCATCAGCACCGCGCTCGGACCGGGCACGCAGGTCACCCGCACCCCGGCCTCCACCGCGGCCGTGACCAGGCGGTAGCCGGGGTCCGACACCGACGGCATCCCGGCGTCCGTGACGACGACGACCCGCTCCCCGGCCCGCAGCCGCTCCACCAGCTCGGGCGTCCGGGCGGCCTCGTTGTGCTCGTGGTAGCTGACGACGCGTCCCCGCGGCTCGACCCCCAGCTCGCCGAGCAGCCGGCGCAGCCGGCGGGTGTCCTCGGCAGCGACGACATCGGCCCCCGCGAGCTCCTCCCCCAGCCGCGGCGCCGCGTCGCGCGGGTCGCCAATGGGGGTCGCCGCCAGCACGAGGGTGCCTGAGGGCTGGATCTCGGGTGCGTGGCTCACCCGTCCATCCTCGCAGCGGACAAACCGTTTGCGTGCCCACCACCGATCCGCTTGCCTTGACCCATGAGCTCGCCGACCCCCCGCCCCACCGTCGACGTCGGCGCCGCCGACGACGAGGAACGTTTCCTGCGATCCGACCTGCTCACGTGGTTCGCCGAGCCGCCGCTCGAGCCCACGGCCGACGTCGTCTCCGTGGTCGCGCCCGGCGACCGCTGGGCGGCGCAGCTGCCCGACGACCCGGACGCCGACCCCACGCGCTACGCCGGCGTCTACGGCACCTACCCCCTGAGGGTGACCGTCCCCGGCCCGCTGGACACGCTGCGGCAGGTGCCGGTCAACGGGCTCACCTGGGTCGGCGTGCACCCCGACGCCCGACGCAGGGGCGTCCTCACGGCGATGGTCGGGCACCACCTCACCCTCACCCGGGAGGGCGGGTGGTCGGGCCTGTCGGCCCTGCACGCCAGCGAGCCCGAGATCTACGGCCGCTACGGCTACGGCGTCTCCTCGGTCGAGCTGCACGCGAAGCTGACACGGGGCGCGACCCTCACGGCGCCCGGCCTCGACGAGGCCGCTGCGCGGGTGCGGACCCGGATGCACGACGCCTCCGACCCCGCCGTCCTCGCCCGGCTGCACCGTCTGATGCACGAGCTTGGGGCCCACCGGCTGGGGTCGGTCGCGCTGCCCGAGCACACGCTACGCCGGTTCCTCACGGACCCTCCGCAGTACCTGCGCGACCGGGAGCCTCAGCGCGTGCTGCTCGCCGTGCGTGACGGCCTCGACGTGGGCTACGCCGTGGTGCGACGCACCGAGAAGTGGCAGGACGACCTGCCCCAGGGGGCGGTCGTGGTCTGGGTGCTCGACGGGGAGCCCGCCGTGCGCCTCCACCTCCTGCGTCGCGTGCTCGACCTCGACCTGACCACGACCGTGGAGGTGCGCACCGTCGGGCCCGACGACCTCGTCTTCGACTGGGCCAGCCCGGCCCGCAACCTGGGCGGGGCCACCGCCGACTCCCTGTGGCTCCGCCTGGCCGACCTGCCCTCGGCGCTGGCCGCTCGGTGCTACGCCCGTGCCTGCGACGTGGTGATGGAGGTGGCCGACGCGCAGGTGCCGGCCAACGCCGGTCGCTGGCGGCTGGTCGTCGACGACGACGGCCGGGGAGCGGTCACCTCCACCGAGGAGCCCGCAGGGACGCGCCTGAACGTCGCCGACCTCGGGGCGGCATACCTTGGCGGCCGTCGGCTGGCGCGGATGCTCGAGGCCGGCCGGATCGAGGAGCTCGTCCCGGGGTCGGTCGCCGCACTGGACGCCGCCTTCCGGTCGTCGCACCGCGTCGCTGCCGCAGTGGGCTTCTAGGCCGCACCCCCCGAGCCCCCCCGGTCTTGACGCAGCGTCGACGCACTCGACTACCGGCACACCAGGCGTCGACTGCGTCGACGCTGCGTCAAGACCGGATCGGCGGGGGCCCGGACGCGCGGGTTACCGTTGGGCATGGTCAGACCAGCGCGCACCACCTGGTGGGCGGCGCGGCGGTTGGCCCTCGCTGCGCCGCTCGCCCTCCTCGTCGCCCCCCTGCTGGGAGCCCTCGTGGCCCCCACGGCCAGCGCCGACACCGCCATCCACACCGAGAACGCAATGATCACCGTCGCCGCGGAGGTCGACGGCTCGCCCGTCTCGATCGACACCTCCCTCTACGAGCCCGCGCGGGGCACCGACCACCCCGCCGTGCTCCTCGCCCACGGCTTCGGGGGCACCAAGGACGACCTGGCCGGCGAGGCACGGGATCTCGCCCGCGCCGGCTACGTCGCGGTGACGTGGAGCGCTCGCGGCTTCGGCGCGTCGGGTGGTCGCATCCACCTCGACGACCCGGCGTTCGAGGTCGCCGACGCCCGGATGCTCGTCTCTCGGCTGGCTGCTCGAGCAGAGGTGCGACGCGACGCCGCGGGCGACCCCCGGGTCGGGGTCGTCGGCGGCTCCTACGGCGGCGCGCTCGCCCTGATGCTCGGCGCCACCGACCCGCGCATCGACGCGGTCGCCGCCTCGATCACCTGGAACGACCTGGCCGACGCGTTCTTCCCCCAGAACGCGACCGCCGCCGGGCCCGTGACGACCGCCGCCCCGGCACCGGGCACCGCCACCGCACCGGCCGCCGTGCCGCGAGCAGCCATCCCCGGTCCGTTCAAGCAGCTCTGGGCGTCACGGTTCTTCGTCGGTACCGTCTCGTCCGGGGCGAGCACCGACCCGCGGTGCGGCCGCTTCGACCCCACCGTGTGCCGGCTCTTCCTCGACGCCTCGGCCACAGGCGTCGCCAGCCCCGAGCTGTTGGCCCTGATGCGCGCCCACAGCCCCAGGCCCCTCCTGGCCGGCCTCAAGGCCCCGACGCTGCTGGTGCAGGGCATGCACGACAGCCTCTTCGGCCTCGACCAGGCCGACGCGACGGCGAGAACCCTTGTCGCACAGGGCACTCCGGTCGCCGTGCGCTGGATGGACGGGGGGCACGACGGCCCGAGCAGCACCGCCGACTCCGACATCGCGGCCATCCGCACCTGGCTCGACCACTACGTCGGCGGCCCCACCAAGCCTCAGGCGGGCAGCCCGATGCCGTTGCCGTCCTTCGTCTTCGCCCAGCCGCTGGCCCGACGCCAGACCTCAGCCACCCTCTCGGGCGCCGACGCGACCTACACCCGCGCGGCCACCTCGGTGGGCGTGCCCATCGACGGCGCGGCCAAGCCGCTGCTCAACCCGCCCGGCGGCCAGCCGGCCTCGGTGACCCTGCTACCGGTGAGCGGCGCCCTGGCCAGCAGCCTCCCGTCCTACCCGCTGGCCGCCCTACCCGGGCTGTCGGCCGCCTTCGACACCACGGCGCTCCCACGCGGGCTGACCATCGTCGGGTCACCGCGGGTGCGGCTGCAGGTACGCTCGAGCGGGACCAGCAGCACCCTGTTCCTCAGCCTCTGGCAGGTCACGGGCGGCACGGTGACCCTGCCCCGTCAGCTCGTCGCCCCCGTCTCGGTCGCCACGACCCCCGGGCAGGCCGTCGCGGTGGACGTCACGCTGCCCGCAGCCACCTGGGTGGTGCCTCAGGGCAGCTCGCTGCGCGTGCTGGTGACCTCGACCGACTCGACGTATGCCGCGCCCCGCGCCTCGCGCAGCGACGAGGTCGCCCTCTCCGACCTGCGCCTGCCCGAGGTGTCCGCCAGCCCCCTACCGGGGCAGAGCGGGTCGGACGGCTCGGTCGACGCCGAGACGGTGGGCGTGCTAGTCGCCATCGGTGTCGTGCTGCTCGCCCTCGCTGCGTCGGCCCTCTGGCGACGACGTCGCCGGCGGGCCGTCCCCCCTCGCCCCGACCTCGCCGACACCCCGCTGGTCGTCGAGCACCTCGTCAAGACCTACTCCGACGGGCACCGCGCCGTCGACGACGTCTCGTGGCGCGCCGAGCGCGGCCAGGTGGTGGGGCTGCTCGGCCCGAACGGTGCCGGCAAGACGACGACCCTGAGGATGGTGCTCGGGCTGATCCGGGCCGACTCCGGCACGGTCCACCTGCTCGGTGAGCAGGTGTCCGCCGGGTCGCCGGTGCTCGGCCGGGTGGGCGCGCTCGTCGAGGGCCCCGGCTTCCTGCCTCACCTCACCGGACGACAGAACCTCGAGGCCTACTGGGCCGCGACCGGCCGCGACCGGTCCGAGGCCGCCTTCGACGAGGTGCTCGAGGTCGCCGCCCTCGGTGGCGCCGTCGACCGGGTGGTGCGCTCCTACAGCCAGGGCATGCGTCAGCGCCTCGGCATCGCCCAGGCCATGCTCGGACTGCCCGAGCTGCTCATCCTCGACGAGCCGACCAACGGTCTCGACCCGCCCCAGATCGCCGGGATGCGCCCGATCCTCCAGCGGTATGCCGCCGGCGGTCGCACGGTCGTCGTCTCCAGCCACCTGCTCTCGGAGGTCGAGATGACCTGCTCCCACGTCGTGGTCATGCACGCCGGGCACGTCGTGACGACCGGCACGGTCGCCGACCTCGTCGACAGCAGCGACACCACCGTGCTCGAGGTCGTGTCTCACGATGCGTTCACCCGGGACGGCGTCGCACCGGGCCCACCGGTCGACGAGGGGGTGGCCCGCCTGCGAGCCACCTCGGGCGTGACGACCGTGGAGGTCACCGACGACGGGGCCACGACACGGCTCGTGACGACGGCGACGCTGCCCCGAGCCGACGTGGTGCGGGCGGCGACGGGCGCCGGCCTCGACGTCGTGGGGGTGAGCAGCCGCAAGCACCTGGAGGAGGTCTTCCTCGGCGTGATCGCCGCGGCCGCCGGAGGGTCGTCCGGTGACGACGAACCCGCCGGTGGCGACGCGGCATCACTCACCGAGCGGCTGCGCCAGGTGAGGGCCCGATGAGCGCCACGACCGGCGCCCCCCCGGCCCCCGGCCCCCATGGTGAGCAGCGGCCCACCCACCGAGCGCACCGACCCCTCACGTGGAGGGCCGAGCTCGGGCGCCAGCTGCGGCGGCGGCGCACGCTCTGGTCGTTCGCGCTCATCCTGGCCCTGCCCCTGGTGATCGTCGGCGCCTTCGCGATCGGCGGCTCCAGCTCGAGCTCCTCCGACGCCACCACCACCAGCTTCGTCTCGCTGGCCACGGCGAACGCCGCCAACTTCGCGGTCTTCGCCATCTCGGCCTCGGCCTCCTTCCTCCTCGTGGTGCTCGCCGCCCTCTTCGTCGGCGACACCGTGCCGTCGGAGGCCTCGTGGGCCACCCTGCGCTACCTCCTCGTCGCGCCGGTGCCGCGTGCCCGGCTGCTCACCAGCAAGCTCGTCGTCGCCCTCGCCACGATGGCCGTGGCCGTGGCGCTGCTCGTGGCCTGGTCGGTCCTGGTCGGCGGGGTCTTCTACGGCTGGGGGGCCTTCACCAACCCGGCCGGGGGCACCCTCGGGTGGGACCTGCTGGGCTGGAGGTTCGTGGGCATCGCGGTCTTCCTCGTCATCACCCTGCTGCAGGTGGGGGCGATCGCCTTCGCCCTCGGCGTGCGCACCGATGCCCCGCTCGCGGCTGTGGGTGGAGCGGTGATGGTCACCATCGTCTCGGCGATCCTCGGGCAGATCGACAACCTGGGGTCGCTGCGCAACGGCCTGCCGATGTACTACCAGCGGGCGTGGTTCGACCTGCTCGCCCCCGCCATCGACTGGACCTCGCTGCGGCACGGCACCCTCTGGTCGCTGCTGTGGACCACCGTCTTCGTCGGGCTGGGCTACACCATCTTCCGGCGCAAGGACGTCCTCAGCTGACGCCGTGACCCGCGCCAACGTCGGCTGGCGCCTCAGGACGCCACCTGACCCGATGGTTCGACAGGATGGGGCGACACCCGACCAGCCCGCCCCGAAGGAGCCACCATGCCCGGCCTGCCCCCACCCGTGCCCACCGAGAAGGCCGCGATCCGCGCCTTCCTGGCCCAGCAGCACGACGGCATCCGTGGCGCCGCCCACGGCCTCACCGACCTCCAGGCCCACTCGGCTCCGTGCACCAGCGCCATCAGCATCGCCGGCCTGGTCAAGCACCTGACCGTGACGGAGGCGAGCTGGGTCGGGCGCGCGGTCGCCGCCCCGGCTCCCCACGCGCCCGACGCCCGGCCGCTCGAGGAGGCGGCCGCGGCCTACGGCAGGGACTGGGACCCCGAGGGCGAGACGCTCGCCGAGCTCATGGTCGCCTTCGACGCGATGACGGCACGCAGCGAGGCCCTCGTCGACGAGCTCGACCTCGACACCCCGGTACCGGTGCCGCGCGACGCCCCGTGGTTCCCGAAGGACGTCGAGGCCTGGTCGGTGCGCTGGGTGTGGTTCCACCTCATCGAGGAGGTCGCCCGGCACGCGGGGCACGGCGACATCGTGCGCGAGTCGCTCGACGGCGCGACGATGTACGAGCTGCTCGCCGGCCGCGAGGGCTGGCCCGCGACGCCGTGGCTGAGCCCGTGG
>JALYVC010000442.1 GCA_030853445.1 Actinomycetota bacterium
AGTCCGTCCCGACCGGGCTCTTCATCGGGGGCACGTGGCGTGCCGCGACCGGTGGCCTGACGATCCCCGTCGAGGACCCGGCGACCGGACGCACCCTCGCCGAGGTGGCCGACGCGACGGTCGCCGACGGCCGGGCCGCCCTCGACGCCGCCGTGGCGGCCCAGTCGTCCTGGGCTGCGACCCCGCCACGCGACCGGAGCGAGATCCTGCGGGCGGCGTGGGCTCGCATCCAGGAGCGGGCTGACGACTTCGCGATGCTCATGACCCTCGAGATGGGCAAGCCGCTGGCCGAGTCGATGGGGGAGGTGGCCTACGCCAGCGAGTTCTTCCGCTGGTTCTCTGAGGAGGCGGTGCGCATCGCCGGCCGCTGGTCGACCTCGCCCAACGGCGCGACCCGCCTGATGACCATGAAGCAGCCGGTGGGCCCGGTGCTGATGATCACGCCGTGGAACTTCCCGCTCGCCATGGGCACCCGCAAGATCGGCCCAGCGATCGCGGCCGGCTGCACGATGGTCGTCAAGCCGGCCAGCCAGACACCCCTGACGATGCTCGCCCTGGCCCAGCTGCTCGACGAGGTCGGGCTGCCCAAGGGCGTGCTCAACGTCGTGACGACCACCCACACCGGTGACGTCTGCGAGCCGCTCATCCGCGACCCCCGCCTGCGCAAGCTGACCTTCACCGGCTCGACGCCCATCGGCAAGATGCTCGTCGAGCAGTCGGCCGAGCAGCTGCTGCGGGTCTCGATGGAGCTGGGCGGCAACGCCCCCTTCCTCGTCTTCGGTGACGCCGACGTCGACAAGGCCGTCGACGGCGCCATGCTGGCCAAGATGCGCAACATCGGGGAGGCCTGCACCGCCGCCAACCGCTTCTACGTGCACGAGTCGGTGGCCAAGGAGTTCTCCGAGAAGTTCGCCGCGCGCATGGGTGCGCTGACGATGGGCAAGGGCACGAAGAAGGACGTCACGGTCGGGCCGCTGATCGACGCCAAGGCCGTCGCCAAGGTCACCGAGCTGCTCGAGGACGCCGTCTCCAAGGGGGCGAAGGTCGTCGTCGGCGGCCAGCCGCACCGGGGCGCGGGCCACTTCTTCGAGCCCACCGTGCTCACCGACGTGCCCCGCAGCGCACGGCTGCAGAAGGAGGAGATCTTCGGCCCGGTCGCCCCGATCACCACCTTCCGCACCGACGCCGAGGCGGTGCGCATGGCCAACGACACCGAGTTCGGGCTCGTGGCCTACCTGTTCACGCAGGAGCTCAGCCGTGCCGTGCGCGTCAGCGAGCAGCTGGAGTACGGCATGGTCGGCGTCAACCAGGGCGTCGTCTCCAACCCCGCCGCGCCGTTCGGGGGCGTCAAGCACAGCGGCTTCGGCCGCGAAGGTGGCTTCGAGGGCATCGAGGAGTACCTCGAGACGAAGTACGTCGGCATCGCGCTCTAGCCGGAGCGGTCGCGCAGGGCCGCGGGACCGCGGAGCTGCGGGGGCGTCGTGGCTGTGGAGCCGGCCCCTGACGGCGCACACGTCGTAGGCTCTCCCCGTGCACCTGAGCCCTCGGACCCGCGCCTGGGCCACCCTCGTCGGGGCCGTCGTGGTCGTGCTGCTCGCTGTGCTGGTCTCGCAGCTGGGTGGGCTCTCGGGGTCGTCACCCTCGGGGGTCTCGACCGCCACCGTCCGCGCGAGCGTCGTCGCCTCGTCGGCGACCGGGCCGGGCGGCGCCCCCGTCCTCGTCCCGACCTCGGGGAACGACCCGTCGCTGTCGGCGGTCCCGTGGGTTGCCCAGTCGGCCCTTGACGCGCAGGCCCGCACCACCCTCGTCCTCGTCCAGACCGGCGGCCCGTTCCCCTACCCCCGCAACGACGGCGTGACCTACCACAATGCCAACCGGCAGCTCCCGCCCCAGGGTGACGGCTACTACCGCGAGTACACCGTGCCGACGCCCGGGTCGTCGTCCCGCGGGGCGCGGCGGATCATCGCCGGCCGCGGCGGCGACTTTTACTACACGCGTGACCACTACGACTCGTTCCACCGCATCCACCTCGGCACCTGAGGCTGCCCCGCCCCCGGGGTACGCGAAGATGGGGCCGTGACCAGCCCCGCACCCCGCACCGTGACCCTCCTCGGCTCGACCGGGTCGATCGGCACCCAGGCCATCGAGATCGTCCGGGCCAACCCCGACCGGTTCCGGGTCACCGGGCTCTCGGCCGGCGGTTCCGACCTGCGGCTGCTCGCGCAGCAGGCGCACGCGCTGCGCGTCGACGTGGTCGCTGTGGCGCGCGGCCCGCTGCAGCAGGTGCGCGACGCCCTCGAGACCGTATGCCGCGAGGCCGGCGACGCGGCCTACGCACCGGAGGTGCTGGTCGGCGACGGGGCGAGCACCGAGCTCGCGAGACACGAGGCCGACGTGGTCGTCAACGGCATCACGGGCGCCATCGGCCTCGAGCCGACGCTGGCGGCGCTCGA
The DNA here is from genome assembly GCA_030853445.1 of Actinomycetota bacterium. Lineage (GTDB taxonomy): Bacteria > Actinomycetota > Actinomycetes > Actinomycetales > Dermatophilaceae > Lapillicoccus. The sequence goes on from JALYVC010000442.1 coordinate 2,454, forward strand.
GGCGGGCCGCACCCTCGCCCTGGCCAACAAGGAGTCGCTCATCGTCGGCGGCCCGTTGGTCAAGGCGCTCGCCCGACCGGGCCAGATCGTGCCGGTGGACAGCGAGCACAGCGCCATCGCCCAGTGCCTTCGCGGAGGCACCGCCGATGAGGTGCGGCGGCTGGTCGTCACCGCGAGCGGCGGCCCCTTCCTGGGCCGCAGTCGCGACGAGCTGCACGACGTCACCCCGGCGCAGGCGCTCGCGCACCCCAACTTCGCGATGGGCCGCGTCGTGACGACCAACAGTGCGACGCTGGTCAACAAGGGGCTCGAGGTGATCGAGGCGCACCTGCTCTTCGACGTGCCCTTCGAGCGCATCGACGTCGTCGTGCACCCGCAGCAGATGATCCACTCGATGGTGGAGTTCGTCGACGGCTCGACCATCGCGCAGGTGTCGCCCCCGTCGATGCTCATCCCGATCGCCATGGGGATGGCCTGGCCCGCCCGCGTGCCGGGCGCCGGGCCCGCGTGCGACTGGACCGGGAGCGCGACCTGGCAGTTCCTGCCGCTCGACGACGAGGCCTTCCCGGCGGTGGCGCTGGCCAAGCGCGCGGGTGCCGCCGGCAGCACGGCCCCGGCAGTCCTCAACGCCGCCAACGAGGTCTGCGTCGACGCCTTCCACGACGGGCTCATCCCCTTCACAGCCATCGTGCAGACGGTGGCCAGGGTCCTCGAGGAGCACCTGCAGGAGGCCGACCTCACGGCGGCGCTCGACCTGCCGGCCGTGCTCGCTGCCGACGCCGCCGCTCGCTCGCGTGCACGGATTGTCCTGGGTCTGGGGGATGATGGTCGGGGGTCGCGCGCCGTGGGCCCCGGACCGCAGTAGAAGAGCCGGATCGTCGTCACAGTTAGGACTCGCGTGACCGTCGTCGCCTACATCCTCGGAGTGCTCGCCATCGTCGTCGGCGTGGGGCTCTCGATCGCCCTGCACGAGGTGGGACACCTCCTGCCGGCCAAGAAGTTCGGCGTCAAGGTCACGCAGTACATGGTCGGCTTCGGCCCGACGATCTGGTCGCGCCAGCGGGGAGAGACGGAGTACGGCCTCAAGGCCGTGCCGCTCGGGGGCTACATCCGCATGATCGGCATGTTCCCGCCGAAGCCCGGCACCGACCCGCACCTGCTGCGCGCCTCGTCGACCGGCCGCTTCAGCCAGCTGATGGACCAGGCCCGACAGGACTCCATGGAGGAGGTCAGGCCCGGCGACGAGCACCGCGTCTTCTACCAGCTGTCGGTGCCCAAGAAGGTCATCGTCATGCTCGGCGGGCCGACGATGAACCTCGTCATCGCCGCCGTCCTGATCACCGGGTCGCTCACCCTCTATGGCGTCGCGACGGCCAGCAACGGCGCTCAGGTCGTCGCCGTGAGCGAGTGCGTCGTTCCCGCGGCGCAGGCCACGGCGCAGAAGACGTGCGCGGCGACGGACCCGAAGACCCCCGCCTACATTGCCGGTCTGCGCCCGAACGACGTCCTCACGTCGATCAACGGCACCACCATCACCCCCACGACCTCGCTCAGCCAGCTCATCCAGCCGCGCTCGGCCCAGGCCACCACGGTGACCTGGCTGCGCGACGGGCAGCCGATGCAGGCCAGCGTGACGCCGGTGACCAACACCGTGACCAAGGTCGACACGCAGGGCCGGGTCGTGCGCGACGCCGCCGGCACCGCGCAGACCGTGCGGGCAGGTTTCCTCGGGGTCACCTCGGCGCCGCTGACGGTGCAGGAGCGCCAGCCGGTGTCGGCTGCCCCGGGCGCCGTATGGAGTGCCTTCACCCAGACCGGGGGGGTCGTCCTGCGGATCCCGCAGAAGATCGCCGGGGTCGCCCAGGCAGCCTTCGGTGGGGGTCAGCGCGACCCCAACGGCCCGATCTCGGTCGTCGGCGTCGGCCGCATCGGTGGCGAGATCGCGGCGAGCAGCATCTTCCCCGACGGCACCGCCGGCAAGGTCAACATGCTGCTGCTGGCCCTGGCCTCGCTCAACATGGCCCTGTTCGTCTTCAACCTCATCCCGCTGCTGCCGCTCGACGGCGGCCACGTCGCCGGCGCCCTGTGGGAGGGGCTGAAGCGTCGTGGGGCGCAGGCCCTCGGCAAGGCCGACCCCGGCCACGTCGACGTCGCCAAGGCCCTGCCGATCGCCTACACGATGGCGATCGCGCTCGTGAGCCTGTCGGCGCTGCTGATCTACGCCGACCTGGTCAACCCGGTCAAGCTCTTCTGACCAGGCGCCCGCCGCCCGCCGCCGCATAAGGGGGCACGTGCCCGCGAATGCGGGAGTACGGGGGGGTGGCGCGGCATACGGGGGCACCTGCCCGCGAATGCGGGAGTACGGGGGGTGGCGCCGCATCCGGGGGCACGTGCCCGCGAATGCGGAAGTCTGCCCATTGGGCTGTGGACAGCCGGCCGTGGGCCCCCCTGGGGCGGCAGGCTTGGCTGATGAGACACGCAGAGCCCGCGCTCGTCGACGCCGGGGCGCCCTTCACCTTCGCGGCTGCGTTGGGCGAGGGTCTGACCAGGCGCGAGCTCGAGTCGGTGCAGTTCGTGCGGGTCTTCCACGGGGTCTACGTCTCGCGGGCCGTCACCCGCACGCTGCTCGTCCGCACCAGGGCGGCCCTGCTGGTCGCTCCGAGGTCGGCGGTCGTCAGCCACCACACGGCAGCCCAGCTCTACGGCGGCTACGTGCCCGCGTCCTCGTCGATCCACCTGAGCATGAAGGCACCGCTCAACTGCAAGCAGGCCGGCATCCGTCCCCATCGGGTGCAGCGCCCGCCGACGGCCGCCGCGTGGAGAGGCGTGCCGATCACCTCGCCCGAGCGCACCTTCTGCGACCTCGGTGGTGCCCTCGACCTCGTCGAGCTCGTGGTCCTCGGAGACCGGCTCGTGCGGCGAGGACGCACCACCCCGGAACGGTTGCGAGCGGCTGCAGACAGCTGGGACGGCAGCCACGCCCGGGTGCTGCGTCGGGCGGCGGGTCTGGTGCGTGTCGGCGTCGACTCGCGACCCGAGACCCAGCTGCGGATGTTGATGGTGCTCGCGGGCCTGCCGGAGCCCGAGGTCGACATCCGCTTCGACAACCCGCAGACGGGTGACCTCGAGCGACGCCTCGACACCGGCTACCGCGACCTGCGCCTCGGCATCGAGTACGACGGCGCCCAGCATCGCGAGGACGAGGAGGTCTACGAGGCCGACATCACGCGCCACGAAGAGATCCGCGAGAAACGGCGCTGGCGGCTGATGCGCGTCACCAGGAAGGGCGTGTACGACGTCCCGCTCGCCACCTTGCTGCGCATCGACGACGCCCGGGTCGACCGCGGAGCACGACCCACGGTCTTCCGCGACGAGTGGCAGGCGTACTTCCCGGGGAAGGGAATCTGACCGGAGGCGGGAGCGGGAGCGGGAACGGGAGGACCGGCCGGCATACGGGGGCAGGTGCTCGCGCATGCGTGGGACAGGGTGGCGCGGGCCGGCATACGGG
>JALYVC010000443.1 GCA_030853445.1 Actinomycetota bacterium
GGGCGGCACCGTCGCCCCGCGCGAGACGCCGGCGAGCTCGACGTAGTCGGCGTCGAAGCGCAGGGCGACGGCGACTCGACCCACCTGGTCGAGCGACCCTGCGCCGGCCGACGTGCCGCCCAGCGTCGAGGCGAGCTGGGCGATGCCCTTGCCGTCCACCCAGGCCGACGCGATCCCGGTGTCGCCGAGGTCGCCGAGGTCCTGGGAGTAGGTGCCCGACGACGCGAGGGAGCCCTTGGCGAGCTCGCTGAGGACGCCCGCACCGTTGCCCTTCGGTGTGATGAGGGCGTAGTCGTCCTTGGTCGTCACCTCGAGCTCGTCCAAGGAAGCGCCGCCGGTCGTGGCGACCTTCTCGATGCCGGCCTTCGCCTTGCCGGTGTCGTTGGTCTCGAGGGCGACGACCACGTTGGGACGGCCGGTGGTCCCGCCCGGCAGGATCGCCAGCCCGGCCCGGTCGCCCAGCCAGGGCTCGACGTCTTTGGCGTAGTCGAGCGACGCGAGGTCGGGTTGGGCCCGGACGGCGTAGCCCCACAGGGTCTGCCTGAGGTCGACGGCGTCGCCCTCCTTGGCCAGCTTGGGGAGCTTGGACAGGAAGCGGGTGGCGGAGATCTTCTGCCCGGCGGACGGGTCGAGGTCGAACCGCACGAAGGCGACGGCGCTCGCCGGGATCACGGTGTCGGGCTGGGCGCCCTGCGGGGCGAGCTTCTGGTAGGCCGCGACGGCACCGGTGCCGCCGACGAGGAGCACCGCGAGGGCCGCCACCCCGGCCACGACCCCGCGCCTGCTGCGAGCCGCCGACGTGGAGCCGGATGGAGCCTCCTGACCCGGCCCGGTCCCGTTGGACGCCTGTCCTCCCGGAGCGGGCGAGGAGGACGGGTCCTGCGGCCGGGGTGACCCGGCATACGGGCCGGGCTGGGCTGGCGGTGACGGTGACGGGTCGAACGGTGACTGCGACATCGGGTGTCCCCCTGTGGGTGGTCTGCGTGCCGGACGAGCACACCGGGGAGAGGCTAGGACGGACACGGGACGGTAATGTCCGTTTCACTCGGTTTCGTCACATCTTCGTGACCCGCGGGGGAGGTGCCCACCCGAGGTGGCACGCGAACGGCGTTCCGGGGAGCAGGATCCCGACCCAAGCAGGACGAAGGTCCTTGACGGGAGCAACGGTCACGGTCTCCTCGTCGCGGGTCCCCGTGAGTGCGTGACAGACTCGACGGAATGCGGCTGAGTGTGTTCTGGACCCTCATGGACGACGAGTTCGGGTCGTCCTACTCGCGGTCGGTGGCGCGCGACCATACCCTGCTCTCCCTCGGTGACCGCACGGTCGACGAGGCGATAGAGGCCGGTATCCCCGCCCGTGAGGTGTGGGATGCCGTGTGCGGCGCGATGGACGTGGCGCCGGAGCACCGCTTCGGCCGGGAGCCGCAGCAGCGAGAGCAGCGACAGCAGCGGCGCTGAGCCCCGCCGCCGTGGCGGTGTGCGCCGGTCCCGGTCTGGGTCAGGTCTCGGCGTGTCGCGCGTGTCCCACCGTCTCTCGAACAGGTGTTCGGCTAGGTTCTCCACAAGGGGTCGGCCCGACACCCACGATCCACAGGCTGCACCTCGGCCCAGGATCGTTGTCGGTGCCTTCTTCTAACGTCTGACCACGCAGCCTCATTCGGCAGCAGCATCGTCCGACCCGCCAACACGGGGATGGAGCAGCGGGTCGCAGGTGGACGGCATCCGACGAGCAAACAGGAAGTGGTGTGACATGGCGGTCAAGACGCCCGATCGTGACCAGGCGATCGCAACGGTTCTCGGTCAGATCGAGAAGCAGCACGGCAAGGGCGCGGTCATGCGTCTCGGTGACGACGTCCGACCGCCGATCGAGGTGATCCCCACAGGGTCGATCGCCCTCGATGTCGCGCTCGGCATCGGCGGCCTCCCGCGCGGGCGGGTCGTCGAGATCTACGGCCCGGAGTCCAGCGGCAAGACGACCGTGGCCCTGCACGCCGTCGCCAGCGCCCAGAAGGCCGGAGGCATCGCGGCCTTCATCGACGCCGAGCACGCGCTCGACCCGGAGTATGCCAAGAAGCTCGGCGTCGACACCGACGCCCTGCTGGTCTCGCAACCCGACACGGGGGAGCAGGCGCTCGAGATCGCCGACATGCTCATCCGCTCCGGGGCCATCGACATCATCGTCATCGACTCCGTCGCGGCGCTTGTGCCCCGCGCCGAGATCGAGGGCGAGATGGGTGACAGCCACGTCGGTCTGCAGGCCCGCCTGATGTCCCAGGCCCTGCGCAAGATCACCGGCGCCCTCAACAACACCGGCACGACCGCGATCTTCATCAACCAGCTGCGCGAGAAGATCGGCGTGATGTTCGGCTCGCCCGAGACCACGACCGGTGGCAAGGCGCTGAAGTTCTACGCCTCGATCCGGCTCGACGTGCGCCGCATCGAGACCCTCAAGGACGGCTCCGACGCGGTCGGCAACCGCACCCGGGTCAAGGTCGTCAAGAACAAGGTGTCCCCGCCGTTCAAGCAGGCTGAGTTCGACATCATCTACGGCGCCGGCATCTCCCGCGAGGGTGGCCTCATCGACATGGGGGTCGAGCAGGGCTTCGTGCGCAAGGCCGGCGCTTGGTACACCTACGAGGGTGACCAGCTCGGGCAGGGCAAGGAGAACGCCCGCACGTTCCTCAAGGACAACCCCGACCTCTCCGACGAGATCGAGAAGAAGATCAAGGAGAAGCTCGGCATCGGGCCGCAGGTCGACAAGCCGGCGGTCGCCGACGTGCCGGTCGACTTCTGAGCGGAAGCACACCGAGGATGACTGCTGACCATCCCGCTCATGGCTCGCCGGCCCAGCAGGGCCGCCTCGCCGCCGCCGCCAGAGCCCTGGCGGCAGCGGAGGAGGCGGCCCGCAGGCCCGGTCGGGACGTCGCCCTGTCCGACACCGACGCGTCGGCCGCCCCCGTACGGGAGGTCACGACGAGCGCAGAGCGACCAGAGGTACCGTCCCGGGCGAGCGAGGCCGCGCAGCGCTGGGTCGACGGCCTCGCCGACCCAGCAGAGGCAGGGGTGGGGGCGCACCTCGACCTGAGCTCGGCCGGCCGGACGCCCCTCGACCTCGAGGGTGCTCGTCAGGTCGTGCTGCGGCAGCTGGCCATGGGTCCTCGGTCTCGACACCAGCTGGAGGACAAGCTGCGCCAGCGCCGCTGCCCCGACGACATCGCTGCGGCCGTCCTCGACCGGATGGCGGCCGTCGGATTGGTAGACGACCGGGCCTACGCCGAGATGCTGGTGCGCTCGAAACGGGCCGGGCGGGGCCTGGCCAAGCGGGCCCTGGCCCAGGAGCTGCGGCAGAAGGGCGTCGATGACGAGCTCGTCTCCCACGCCCTGGGCTCCATCGACCCGGAGTCCGAGCGGGTCCGGGCGGAGGAGCTCGCCGCGAAGAAGATGCGCACCATGAGTGGTCTCGACCCCCAGGTCCAGTCCCGCAGGCTTTCTGGGATGCTCGCCCGCAAGGGCTACCCACCGTCCGTCGTGCATGCTGTCGTTCGCGACGTCGTCAATGGTGCGACGGAGCACCAGCGAGACTGAGGTCGGGCCGGTCCACGTCCCCTCGAGGACGCTCTCTCGGCTCTCGCTGGCTGCCGCCAGGTCAAGGCGGCCCGTCCGGCGCAACGGACGGACGCTCGTCACGGATGAACGTGGGCTGCCTGAGCCCCCTGCTCCAGGTGGCTGCTCCGAGCCGGTCGGCAACGGCCCCCCTCGCTGGTCCCTGCGGGTGGTGAGACGGGTGAGCCTCCACGCCTAGACTCGTCCCGTGCCCAAGACCTACGACGTGCGCACCCACGGGTGCCAGATGAACGTCCACGACTCCGAGCGGCTCGCCGGCCTGCTCGAGACCGCGGGCTACGTCGACATCAACGGTCTGGGCGATGGGCGCCCGGAGACCGCCGACGTCGTCGTCTTCAACACCTGCGCGGTGCGTGAGAACGCCGACAACAAGCTCTACGGCAACCTCGGTCACCTACGTCAGGCCAAGCTGAAGAACCCCAACATGCAGATCGCCGTCGGGGGCTGCCTGGCCCAGAAGGACCAGGGCACCATCGTCGAGCGCGCCCCCTGGGTCGACGTCGTCTTCGGCACCCACAACATCGGCTCACTCCCCGCCCTGCTCGACCGCGCCCGCCACAACCACGAGGCCGCTGTCGAGATCAAGGAGAGCCTCGAGGTCTTCCCCTCCACCTTGCCCACCCGACGCGACTCGGCCTACGCCGCCTGGGTGTCGATCTCGGTGGGTTGCAACAACACCTGCACCTTCTGCATCGTCCCCAGCCTGCGCGGCAAGGAGGTCGACCGCCGCCCGGGCGAGATCCTCGCCGAGATCGAGGCCCTGGTCGCCCAGGGCGTCATCGAGGTCACCCTCCTCGGGCAGAACGTCAACTCCTACGGTGTCGAGTTCGGTGACCGCCTGGCCTTCGGCAAGCTGCTGCGCGCCTGCGGCGACATCCCGGGGCTGGAGCGGGTGCGTTTCACCAGCCCACACCCGGCCGCCTTCACCGACGACGTGATCGAGGCCATGGCCGCCACCTCCAACGTCATGCCGAGCCTGCACATGCCGCTGCAGTCCGGCTCCGACCGCGTGCTGAAGGCGATGCGGCGCTCCTACCGCAGTGGGAAGTTCCTCGGCATCATCGACAAGGTGCGCGCCCAGATCCCCGATGCGGCAATCACCACCGACATCATCGTCGGCTTCCCCGGCGAGACCGAGGCCGACTTCGAGCAGACCCTCGACGTCGTGCGGGCGGCCCGTTTCTCCAGTGCCTTCACCTTCCAGTACTCCGTGCGCGCCGGCACCCCGGCCGCGACGATGGACGAGCAGGTGCCCAAGGTCGTCGTCCAGGACCGCTACGACCGTCTGCTCGCCGTGCAGGAGGAGGTCTCGTGGGCCGGCAACCGCGCGCTCGAGGGCCGAACGCTCGAGGTCCTTATCGCGACGGGCGAGGGTCGCAAGGACGCCGCCACCCGGCGCCTGTCCGGGCGAGCCCGCGACAACCGCCTCGTCCACGTCAGCGTCCCCGACGGGGCGCAGGAACCCCGCCCGGGCGATGTCGCCCTCGTCGCGGTGACCTATGGCGCTCCCCACCACCTGGTCGCCGACTCCGGTCTCACCGGCGGCCCGTATGCCGTGCGCCGCACGCCCGGCGGAGACGCATGGGCCGCGCTCCAGGCCTCCGGCCACGCCAAGCCTTCCGTCGCCCTGGGTATGCCCGCCGTCGGCCGTCCTTCGGCCGCGCCGGTCACCAGCAGCTGCAGCCCCGCCTAGGCCCGCGGGGCTCGCTACCCTTGGCCGATGGTCGACACCCCCGAGCCACCACTCCCGGTCGACCTCGCGTCCTTGCTGGGCCAGGCATCCCACGCACTGACGGCCCGGGTGGGAGCTGAGCTGGTCGACCTCGGGATCTCGGCCCGTGACTACGCCGTCCTCTCCCGGGCGGCGCAGGTCGAGCGCACCCAGGTCGAGGTGGCCGAGCTGACGGGCCTCGACAAGACGACGATGGTGGTCACGCTCGACGGTCTCGAGAAGGCTGGTCTGGCCCATCGGCGCGTCCTGCCGAGCGACCGACGGGCCCGGGTCGTCGAGGTGACGCCCGAAGGGCTGGTGGTGCTCGAGAAGGCTCACGTCGTGGTGGACCACCTCTACCAGGAGGTGCTCGGGTCGCTCGACCCCGCGACAGCGCAGGGATTCCTCGGGTGTCTGTCCACGTTGACCGCCGGCGTCCTCGCCGAACCCCACGCCGGCTCGACGCCACGCCGCCGCCAGGTATCCGCACCCCCTCCGTGACGGCGGGGCAGGGGGTCAGGACATCGAGCCGGAGTCCTGCCCCGACTGCCCGCCGTCGGAGATGTCGGCATCGACCTGCTCCCCGTCGGGGCCCGTCAGGCGAGGCCCGTGGTCGCGGGTGGGCTCCGACATGCCGTCCGAGGTCCGCGATCCGCGCGAGGGCGCGGCGCCTCCGTGGGACTGCCACGCGAAGGAGCTGCCGGCCGCGTGCTCGTGGCCCTCGTGCCCGACCACTGCCTCCTTGTCGGGATCGGGCTCCGAGCCCGCCGCCGAGCTCGTCCGAGCGTCGACCTGGGGCGTCAGTCCCGCGCTCCCGTCCTGCTCGAAGCTGTCGTCCTGGCTCATGCTCTCGTCACCTGTCTGTGCGGGTGTCACGTCGGTTGGTCGGGTCGTGGACCCTGGCGGCCTTGTTGCGACGGTGTTGCGAGGGTGTCGGGCGTCCGGTCGTCTCCCTGCAGCATGTCGTACCCACCCGGGCGGCCTTCGTCCCACGCCACTGCACCCCACCCTGCCGCCTTCCACCCTGTTCCGCCCGGCGCTGTTCGCCGGTGCCCCTGGCCGGTCGCTCGCGGCGGCTGGTTGACTAGGGCCCATGGCCGTCCGTCCCGTCGTCATCTGCGGGGAGCCCGTCCTCCACCGCCCCGCCGCCCGAGTCGAGGCCTTCGACGAGTCCCTCGCCGAGCTGGTGACCGACATGTTCGAGACCATGGACGCCGCCCACGGCGTCGGTCTCGCTGCCCCGCAGATCGGGGTGGGCCTGCGGCTGTTCACCTACGAGCTCGCCAACGACGACGGCGTGCCGCCCCGGGGGGTCGTGGTCAACCCCATCCTCGCGGTCGGAAAGATCCCCGACGTGCGCCCCGACCCCGACGAGGACGCCGAGGGCTGCCTGTCGGTGCCGGGGGAGTCGTTCCCCCTCGTGCGGGCCGACCACGTGCGGGTGCAGGGGTTCAACGCGTGGGGGGAGCCGATCGACTTCGAGGCCGCGGGCTGGTTCGCGCGGTGCATGCAGCACGAGTTCGACCACCTCAACGGCAAGCTCTATGTCGACCGGCTCGACGGCCGCTGGGCCAAGAAGGCCAAGAAGGCGGTCAGGGCCAACGGCTGGGGCGCCGAGGGGCTGACCTGGATGCCGGGCGTCGACCCCGACCCCTTCGGTCACGACGAGCACGACGCGGACGACGAGCACGACCAGCACGACCAGCACGACGAGCACGACCACCGGGCTGTCGGCCACGGCGACCACGAGCACGACCAGCGTCTCGTCTGACGCCGGATCGTCCCGCCCGTATGCCGCCTGCCTCCGTCCCGCCCGACACCGCGCCCGTTCTCGTGGCCGTGGTGGGCCCCACGGCCACCGGCAAGTCCGACCTCGCCCTCGCCCTCGCCGAGCGCCTGGCCGGCGAGGTCGTGGGTGCCGACGCGATGCAGCTGTACCGCGGGATGGACATCGGCACGGCCAAGCTGACGGTGGCCGAGCGTCGCGGCATCCCCCACCACCAGCTCGACCAGCTCGGCGTGCGCGACGAGGCGAGCGTCGCGGCCTACCAGCGTCAGGCCCGGGCCGACCTCGAGGCCATCACCGGCCGTGGGCACCGACCCGTGCTCGTCGGCGGGTCGGGCCTCTACGTCCGGGCCGCCCTCGACCGGCTCGAGATCCCGCCGACCGACCCCGTGGTGCGGGCCCGTCTGAGCGCTGAGCTCGAGCGTGACGGTGCGGCTGGCCTGCGGGCCCGGCTCGTGCTGCTCGACCCGTCGGCGGCCGAGGCCATCGAGCCGCGCAACGGACGGCGCCTGGTGCGTGCTCTCGAGGTCATCGAGCTGACGGGGCGGCCCTTCTCGGCGACGCTCCCCACCCGCGAGCTCGCCCGACCGACCGTCATCCTCGGACTGCGTGCCGACCGCACGGCGCTCGACGCCCGGATCGGGGCTCGGGTCGACCTGATGTGGGAGGCCGGTCTCCTCGTCGAGGTCGAGTCGCTGCTGGCGAAGGGTCTGCGCGAGGGTCGCACCGCGTCACGGGCCATCGGCTACGCCCAGGCCGTCGCTCAGCTCGACGGGCACGTCACGAGCGCGCAGGCGCGGGCCGAGACCGCCGCCGGAACCCGTCGCCTGGCCCGCCGTCAGGAGTCGTGGTTCACGCCGGACCCGCGGGTGGTCTGGCTGCCGTCCGACGCTCCTGACCTGCTCGACCGTGCGCTGGCCGAGGTCACGGCGGCCGACACGGGGCTCAGGGCGACACAGCCGTGATCGTGCCTGCCAGACTGGGGCGGTGACCTCCACGAGCCTGCCCTTCACCAAGGGCCATGGCACCCAGAACGACTTCGTCCTCGTGCCCGACCCCCACGGCGCCCTCGACCTGACGCAGGCGCAGGTCCGCTTCCTCGCCGACCGCCACGCCGGCATCGGTGGCGACGGCGTCATCCGCGTCGTGCCCACGGCGCTGGCCGACGACGAGGAGGTGCGTGACCAGGCGTCGCAGGCCCGGTGGTTCATGGACTACCGCAACTCCGACGGTTCGCCGGCCGAGATGTGCGGCAACGGCACGCGCGTCTTCGCCGCCTACCTTCGCCGTGAGGGGCTCGAGCAGGACGACCGCTTCGCCATCGCCACCCGGGGCGGCGTCAAGACCGTCAGCCTGACCGGCGACGGCTATGGCGTCGACCTCGGCCCGTGGCGCGTCGTCGACCCCGCCGGTGCGCGTCGGCGCGGCTTCGACGCCACCGTCCGCGCGTACGGCGGCCCCGAGCTGCCGGCGCTGCGCGTCGACCTCGGCAACCCGCACACGGTCGTGGTCCTGCCGCCCCAGATCGACCTCGACGCCCTCGACCTGACCCGTGCGCCCGAGGTGAGCCCCTCCCCGGAGGAGGGCACCAACGTGGAGTTCGTGCGGGCGGTCGGGCCCGGTCACATCGCGATGCGGGTGCACGAGCGTGGGGTCGGCGAGACCCGCTCCTGCGGCACCGGCGCGGCGGCCGCTGCGCTCGCCGTGCGCTGGTGGGAGGCCGAGGTCGACGACGCCCTCGACGCCGCGAGTCTCGACGCCGCGACCTGGGTCGTCGACGTGCCCGGCGGCCGCCTCACGGTCACAGCCCTGCC
>JALYVC010000458.1 GCA_030853445.1 Actinomycetota bacterium
GGCAGGGCCCGGGCGTGACCGGGCTCGACCCGGCGCGGGCCGCGAGGTGGCGACCGATGCGCCGCGATGGCACGCCGGTCAGTGACCGTCCACGAGGACGGGGGCTCGCGGCCGGGGCGGCGCGAAGGGCGTGAGAGGCGGGGAGCAGAGGAGGCACGATCGCCATAGCCGATCACAGCGGCACCTGCGTCGGCAAGGGGGCCGACGTGGACGACGGGGCAGGAGGCCCTTCCCTTACGGGCCCTTCCTCCCGACATCATCCCGATGGCCCTCCTGCGGCCTCTCGTGAGAGCTCGGGTCCGGGCCGGAAGAGCGCCAGCCAGGGTGAGGGCACCGAGGGCACCGAGAGCGGCTGCACCGTGGCGTAACCCAGTCGCGCCAGCGTCTCCGACGAGGGGTCGGCGACCGGGCAGGCGACTCCGGAGGCGTCGACCAGGAACACGCGGCCCACCCCCGGAGACGTCCCTGCCCTCACCACGGCCCCATGACCCGGATCCACGGTGACGGGCAGACCCCCCGGCGGGTGCACCCACAGGGAGTCACGGTCCTGGAGCAGGAGGTCGATGAGCGCCGCCCGACCTCCGGCCGCGTCCAGACGGGCGCAGGGAGTGCCGGACGCGGCCGCCGACAGGGTGCGCGGCCAGTCGTCGGGCACGAAGCCCCGGACCGCACTGATGGGGGTCGAGGCGAGCTCGACGTCGGTGACCGGCCTCGGGTCCGCCATCGCTCGGGGTGCCGTCGCGCGGTAGACGGCGCCGCCGAAGGGCGTGAGCGGCACGGTGCCGTCTGCGAGCAGGACCGACAGTGCGCCGGCGTGGTCGGTGTTGGCCAGCAGCTGGCCCACCTGCTGGGCTCGGCCCCCGACCGTCACTCCGGGCGGGGGCTGCCCTGCAGGGGAGTCGGACGGGAACCGGAAGGCCCGATGGTCCAGGGGGGTGCCCTCGGTGAACAGGTCGACCCAACGCTGCGGTGCCGCAAGGGGTGGGGCAGACAGACCGATGAAGCGCGTGACGGGCTCCTCGTGACCGTTCGGCAACGCGAAACGGCGGCCCGACGCGAGCAGGTGGCCCGTCGTCCCACCGGCGCCGGCCACCCGCACGGTCATGGCCAGGCCGACCGACCGCGGGGGCGCGGCACGCGAGGAGAGCGTGGTGCGCACCTGTGACCCGTCCAGGCAGGCCACCCAGCCCGAGGGCAGCAGGCCAGCAGCAGGAGGCAGCTCGTCAGGGGCACCGGGGATGCCGAGCGTGGGGCCGTGGGGAGCGGCGGCGATGCTCGCGTCGTCGACGACCTGCACCGTCAGGCCCGAGGTGACCGGCAGCACCAGCCGGGCCGAGGTGGTGTTGAGCACGGGGTAGAGGGTGCCTCGCAGACCCACGAACCGCGCGGCCGACCCGCGGGCTACGACCAGCCGCCCGTCGTCCCACCCCGGCGGCGGCGTCGTCGTGAGGAGACCGGAGACCAGCACGCCGACGAGCACGCCCACGGCAAGGGCCAGACCCCAGAGCAGCGGGGTCGATCGGGGGAGGGCCTCGTCGCTCCCCTCGGCGTCCGCCGTGAGGAGGGCGGCGAGAGCTCGTCGCCGGTGGTGCGCCTCAGCCTCGAGCAGGACGCGGTTGCTCGACATCGTCAGCGTCCTGCCGTCCGGACGACGGACACCAGCCCCACGACCACGACGAGGAGCGGGAGCAGCGCTCCGAGGGCCAGACCCTCTGCGAGCTCCAGGAGCTGGTTCCGCCGGGGACTCGGACTCGGCGGCGTCAGGATGGCCGCCACGACGAGCACCGCGACGCCACCGACCACGGCCGTCAGCCAAGGGGCCCATTCGGGGTGGACGACCAGTGCCGACACCGTGCCCGACACGAGGGTTGCGCCTCCCCCGGCGAGGCCGACCACGACATCGATCCGGAGAGCGAGCTGGCGGGTGCGCAGGATCATGAGCACACCGGTCGCGAGAACGATACCGAGCCCAGCCCCGCCCAGACCGACCAGCAGGGGCGCACCCAGGGTCGTGACGCCGGCGCCCCCGACGCCCATCCCGAGGACGAGGTCGTGGACGCGGCCCACCGAGCCACGCACCCGGGAGCGCACGACCGGCCCTTCCCGCGGGCTGTTCGGCGCCAGCGCGGTGCCGCTCATCGCCAGCCCGAGCCACGGCGCGAGGCGGGCCAGAAGGACCGCGGCCACCACGAGGACGGCCGCGGTGGCGGCCACGTCCACGTGGATGAGGGCATGGGCGGCCCCGAGGGTCGCCCCCGCCAGCCCGAGCACCACCGGGCCACGCAGGAGCCAGTGGCCGTGCCCCAACGCCACGGGGCCGCACAGACCGACCGCCACCAGCGCGACCCCAGCCCACAGCAAGGGCCAGCCGAACCGGTCGCCCGAGCCCCCACCGAGGCCGGCGAGCACGGCATACGGCCCGGCGGTCAGGAGGGCTGCGACCGCAGTGCCGACATCCTGTCGGACCCTGCCCAGGACCGCGCCCACCACGACCAGCAGGACCGC
>JALYVC010000459.1 GCA_030853445.1 Actinomycetota bacterium
TAGCCAAAGAATCACCTCAACCTCGGGCACTTGAGGTGATTCTTTGGCTACCTCAGGGCCCGGGGTGCGCTCAAGGGGTGACGACCACCGTCTGCGCCCCGGCGACGTCGCCGGCGGCGAGCACTGCGTCGACGGGCGTGTTGCGCTTGACCAGGGCCAGGCCGATCGGGCCGTCCTCGTGGTGGCGGGCGACCGAGGTGAGGAAGCCTACCGCCCGGCCGTCGAGCGTGAGCTCGCCCCCGCGGTCGGGCAGCAGGTGCCCGGAGCCGTCGAGGTGCAGGAAGACCAGCCGCCGCGGCGGACGCCCGAGGTTGTGCACGCGCGCGACCGTCTCCTGACCCCGGTAGCAGCCCTTGTGCAGGTGGACCGCACTGCGCAGCCAGTCGGTCTCGTGCACGAGCGTGCGGTGGTCGGTCTCGTATCCCAGACGCGGCCGCCACGCCGCGATCCGCAGGGCCTCGGCCGCCCACATCCCAGCCAGGGGCCGATCGCCCACGGCGGCAACGAGATCGGCCCTCGGAACGATCAGCTCGCGCCAGGCGCGACCCGTGCCGGGGTGACCCTCCACCAGCCCGTATGCCGCGGTGTCACCGACGAGGTCGGGCCAGGGGTCGCGCCAGGCGAGCGGCTCTCCGGGGGCCGACTCCGCGGAGTACGGCTCACCGAGCACGGCGTAGGTGTCGCTGACGTCGGCGACGTCGACGCGCAGCATGAACCGCATCGAGTCGAGCCAGCCGCGCAGTCCGTCGGCGGCGCCGGGCTCGGTGGTGACCCAGGTGGTCTCACCGTCGTCGACGAGGTGCAGGTCGTGCTCGATATGGCCCTTGGGGCTGAGCACCAGCGTCTCGCGAGACTCGTGCGCCGGTAGCCCGAGCAGGTGCTGGGTCGTGAGGGAGTGCAGCCAGGAGAGCCGGTCGGGGCCGGTGACGGTCAGCACGGGCCGGTGCGACAGGTCGACCACCGCGAGACCCTCGGAGAGCAGACGCTGCTCGCGCAGCGGGTCGCCGTAGTGCGCGGCGACGGCCGCGTCGAGCCCCTCTCCCGCCACGGCGCCGGGGGCGCTCAGCAGGGGAGACGTGCGGCGGTCGGTGTCGTCAGTGGGCGTGGTCATGCGGTCCTCGAGACGGTGATGGGGTGTCGGCGGGGGCCCCGGCAGGGGTCCCCATTCGAGCCGACGAGGCGACGGGCGCTCCGCCGTGGTGGTGGCTCGGGTCGGGAGCGCACTCGGCGCACCACCCGTGCACCGCCATGTGGGTGACGTCTGCTTCAAAGCCGTGGGCCTGCCGTAGATTCCCGATGAAGGCCGCAGCGGTCTCGATGGGAGCCTCTTCGACCACGCCGCACCCCAGGCAGACGAGGTGGATGTGGGTGGCGTGGCCTGCCCGGTGGTAGCTCGGGGCCCGGTGGTCGAGGTGGGTATGGGCCACGAAGCCCAGCTCCTCGAGCACCTCGAGACCGCGGTAGATGGTCGAGAGCGGCAGCTCGGCGCCTCCGTCCTGCCCCACGACCCGGGCGACCAGGTCGGGCGTGGCGTGCTCGAGCCGGCTCACGGCATCGAGGATCCGACGCCGCTGGGGCGTCAGGCGCTTGCCCTGAGCGCGCAGGGCGTCTCCGAGGTCGGGCACCGCCCCAGCCTACGACCTCCCGCCGGGCGGGCGCCGACTCCGACTCCGACCTACTCCACCCGGCTGAGCGTGGCCGAGATGTGGCTCTGCAGCGGCTGCCCGACGGCGGCCATGTCCATCACCCACATCAGCTGCGAGTCGACGAGGCCGTACATCCGGCTGCCGGCGTTGTACTCCTTGGCCATCGGGCTGCGCACGACCGAGTCGGTACGCAGATAGAGCTTCGCCGGCTCGATCGAGCCGTAGTACATCTCCACGATCCCGGTCGGGTGGGTGAGCAGCAGCTCGACGTCCTTGCCGTCCTCACCGGGCCGCCAGAAGCCGAGCTCGGTCGCGAGGGGCCGCACCCGCTCCCCCGTGCTCGGCTCGAGCAGCCACGTGTGACTGCTCCACTCGAGGAAGCCGCGCCCGTCGTGCGAGCAGACGATCTCCTGGCCGAAGTTGACCGACTCGATCGTCGGGTAGCCGACGACCCCGACACCCTCCCAGCGCCCGACCATCCAGGCCAGGGGGCGCAGCCGCTCGGGCAGGTCGGCGTCGAGGATGAACACCTGAGGGATCGTAGCCTGACCTCGTGAACACCCCACCCTCCGCCGTCCGCCCGCTCGTCGTCAAGGTCACCGCCGGGGCCGAGGCCCCGGAACGCTTCTCCCAGGGGGTCACGATCGCCGCGACCGCACTTGCGGCAGGGGCGACCGTGAGCCTGTGGCTCACCGGCGAAGCCACGTGGCTCGCCGTACGGGGTCGAGCCGAGGCCTTCGCGCTGCCGCACGCGGCTCCGCTCGCCGACCTGCGCGACGCGCTGCTGGCCGCCGACTGCGTGACGGTGTGCAGCCAGTGCGCGGCCCGACGGGACCTCACGCCGGCAGACCTGCTGCCCGGGGCCCGCATCGCCGGTGCGGCCTCGTTCGTCGAGGAGGTCCTGACCCCGGACGTGCAGGCGCTCGTCTACTGACCTTGCCTCGCCATCCGGGGGTCAGGCCACGAACAACCGCGTGACGAGATAGACCAGCACCCCCACGACGAGCACCGAGGCGGCCGCCTGCGACAGCTGCGCGGGCAGCCGCCCTGCGCCGGGCAGTGGAAGGAGCACGCGGCGCACGATGTGCGACACGGCACCGGCGACGAGGCCGAGGACGAGCGCCGGCACCGGGT
>JALYVC010000507.1 GCA_030853445.1 Actinomycetota bacterium
GCCCGGTCCCGGGTCGGCTCCCGGGCCGGCTCACGCTCGGAGTCGTGGTCGGGGGAGCGCTCGGCGTCGTGCTGGCCCAGTGGCGACGTCACCGGCGCCGACGCTGAGGCCCGACCCCTCGTTGCACCGCCCCGGACCGATGAGTAGGTTCGGGGCAGCCGATCGCCAGGACCGTGGCCGGTGCATCGCCCTCGCCGAGCCCCGGCCGACCCACCAGGAGACACCGACGTGGCCCTTCCCCCGCTCACCCCGGAGCAACGCGCGGCAGCGCTGGAGAAGGCAGCCGTCGCGCGCCGTGAGCGCGCCGCGGTGAAGAACCGCCTCAAGTACTCCCAGGGCTCCCTGTCCGAGGTCGTCATCCGCGGGCGCGAGGACGAGGTCATCGGCAAGATGAAGGTCAGCGCGCTGCTCGAGTCGATGCCGGGCGTGGGTCGCGTGCGCGCCCGCCAGATCATGGAGGAGATCGGCATCTCCGAGTCGCGCCGCGTGCGGGGGCTGGGTGCCAACCAGGCCGCCTCCCTCATCGCCCGGTTCGACACCCCCTCGGCGTGACCGGGCGCCTCACCGTCCTGGCCGGGCCCACAGCCGTCGGCAAGGGCACCGTCGCGGCCTACGTGCGGGCGCACTTCCCGCAGGTCTGGCTCTCGGTCTCGATGACCACCCGTCAGCCGCGCCCGGGGGAGGTCGACGGCGTGCACTACCACTTCGTCGACGACGAGGAGTTCGACCGGCTCGTGTCCGCCGGCGAGTTCCTCGAGCACGCGGTCGTTCATCAACGGGCCAAGTACGGCACACCGCGGGGCCCGGTCGAGCGGGCGCTGTCGGAGGGCCGCCTCGCGCTGCTCGAGATCGACCTGCAGGGCGCGCGTCAGGTGCGCGACACCATGCCGGAGGCCCTCTTCGTGTTCCTGCAGCCCCCGTCGTGGGACGAGCTCGTGCGCAGACTCGTGGGTCGCGGGACCGAGACCGAGCAGGAGCGCGAGGTGCGGCTGACCACGGCGGGGCGCGAGCTGGCGGCCGCCTCGGAGTTCGACGAGGAGGTCCTCAACGACGACGTCCGGCGGGCCAGCGAACACCTCGTATCATTGATGAGGTCGCGCCAGCCCTCAGGCTGACCGGCCTGCCTCCCTGTAGGCCCCGACCACGGCCTCCACAGGGTCCCGAAGACCCACGTCCGAGGCCACGCACCACACCGCACCCGACGAAACGAGAAGCGCCCATGTCCGGAACCGTCGCGAACCCCATCGGCATCACCAACCCGCCGATCGACGACCTCCTCGAGGTGGCTGACAGCAAGTACGCCCTCGTCATCTACTCCGCCAAGCGCGCCCGTCAGATCAACGCGTACTACGCCCAGCTCCAGGAGGGTCTGCTCGACTACGTCGGCCCGCTGGTCGAGACCGAGGTCCACGAGAAGCCGCTGTCGATCGCCCTGCGCGAGATCAACCAGGGCCTGCTCAGCGCGCAGGCCGTCGAGGAGTGACCGGGCCGGTCACCTCTGACGCCCCGCACCCGACCGCAGGTCCCCCCGCGGCCGTCCCGGCGGCCCGGGTCGTCCTCGGCGTCGGCGGTGGGATCGCCGCCTACAAGGTCGCGTCCCTGCTGCGTCTGCTCACCGAAGCCGGGCACGACGTCACCGTCGTGCCCACGGCGGCCGCTCTACGCTTCGTCGGTGCGCCCACCTGGGAGGCCCTCTCGGGCAAGCCGGTGTCCAGCGAGGTGTGGAGCGACGTCCCGGCGGTGCCCCACGTGCGCATCGGCAAGCAGGCCGACCTCCTGGTGGTGGCCCCCGCGACCGCCGACCTCCTGGCCCGTGCGGCCGCGGGCCTGGCCGACGACCTGCTCACCTCCACCCTGCTCACCGCCCGCTGCCCGGTCGTCTTCGCCCCCGCCATGCACACCGAGATGTGGGAGCATCCCGCGACGGTCGCCAACGTCGCCACCCTGCGGGCCCGCGGCGCGGTCGTCGTGGACCCGGCCACCGGACGCCTGACCGGCTCCGACACCGGGCCCGGTCGACTGCCCGACCCCGAGGATCTTTATGCCGCCTGCATGGC
>JALYVC010000512.1 GCA_030853445.1 Actinomycetota bacterium
TCCTGCTCCTGCCGAACGACGGTGACACCGTGCTGGCCGCCGCCGCCGCCGCTGAGGTCGCCGCCGACGAGGGGATCACCGTGCGCGTCGTCCCGCAGGCGCGGGCCGCGGTGCAGGGGCTCGCTGCCCTGGCGGTCTGGTCCCCAGAAGCCGGGCTCGACGACAACGCCGCCGTGATGGGTGCCGCGGCCGAGGCGACGCGACGGGGCGCCGTGACGGTCGCCAACCGCGACGGTGACACCCCGGCGGGCCCGTGCCGGGTCGGTGACGTGCTCGGGCTGGTCGACGGCGAGGTCTCGCTCGTGGGGCACGACCTGCCCACCGTCGCGACCGCCGTCGTGACGCAGCTGCTGGACCGGGGGGGCGAGCTCGTGACCCTCATCGCCGGGGAGCAGGCCCCGGCGGGGCTCTCCGAGACGGTGGAGGCCGCCGCCCTGCTCGCCTGCCCGGGCGTCGAGGTCACCCGGGTCTACGGCGGGCAGCCGGTGTTCGCGCTCTTCGTGGGGGTGGAGTGACGATGGCCCTCACCGAGGACTCCGGGGTCGTTGCCGTCGCCGGCAAGAAGGCCGGGGCGCTGCTGGAGAAGAACAAGGGGATCCGCACCGTCGGCGACCTCTTCGAGTTCGTGCCCCGGCGCTACCTCCACCCCGGTCGGCTCAGTGACTTCACCGCGCTCGTCGAGGGCGAGTGGGCGGTCGTCGTGGCCCGCGTCGCCGAGGCGCAGACCCGCCCGATGGCCCGCAACCCCCGGCAGAAGATGCTCACGGCCGTCCTCACCGACGGCCAGCACCGCCTCGGGCTCACGTTCTTCAAGGCGTGGGGTCATGTCGACGCGATCGTGCCGGGGCGGGTCGGCGTCTTCGCCGGGACCGTCTCGCGCTACCGGGGCGCGTGGCAGCTGACCCACCCGGAGTACGAGATGCTCGAGGGGGCGCAGCTCGACCCGCAGGGGCCGCTCGAGCTGGTCGACCCCGGCGCCGCGCCCGAGCCGCTCGCCCTCGACGACGGGCTGGCCCACGACTGGGCGACCCACCAGGTGCCCGTCTACTCCACGACGGGCACCGTCACCTCGCTCCAGCTGCGCCGCATGGTCGTCACGGCCCTCGACACCGTCAGCGAGGTGCGCGAGCCGCTGCCCGCCGAGGTGCGTGAGCGGCGCGGGCTGGTCGGGCGCGAGCAGGCGCTGCGGCTGGTGCACCGGCCCCTGCTCGACGAGGACCCTCGTGTCGGCATCGACCGGCTGCGCTACGACGAGGCGTTCGTCCTGCAGACCATCCTCGCCCAGCGCCGGGCCGCGACCGAGGCGCTCCAGGGCACGAGCCGGGTCGCCCGACCGGGTGGGGTCCTCGAGGCCTTCGACGCACGGCTGCCCTTCGAGCTCACCGGGGGACAGCGCGAGATCGGTGACCTGCTGACTCGGGAGCTCGCGGCCCGTCGGCCGATGCACCGCCTGCTGCAGGGGGAGGTCGGCTCCGGCAAGACGATCGTGGCCCTGCGCGCGATGCTCGCCGTCGTCGACGCCGGTGGGCAGGCGGCACTGCTGGCCCCCACCGAGGTGCTCGCCGTGCAGCACCACCGCTCCATCCGGTCGATGCTCGGTGACCTCGCGGAGGGCGGACGGCTCGGTGGGTCCGAGGTGGGCACCCGGGTGGCCCTGCTGACCGGCGGCCAACCAGCTGCCGGACGACGGGCCACCCTCAACGACGTCGTCACCGGTGACGCAGGCATCGTCATCGGCACCCATGCCCTGATCCAGAAGCACGTCGCCTTCCGCGACCTCGCGCTCGTCGTGGTCGACGAGCAGCACCGGTTCGGTGTCGAGCAGCGAGACGCGTTGCGCGAGAAGGGAGTCACACCTCCGCACCTGCTCGTCATGACGGCTACCCCCATCCCACGCACCGTGGCCATGACCGTCTTCGGCGACATGGAGACCTCGACCCTGCGCGAGCTGCCGAGCGGGCGCTCACCGATCGTCACGCACGTGGTGCCGGCGGCCCTGCCGTCGTGGCTCGAGCGCACGTGGCAGCGGCTGGCCGAGGAGGTGGCCGCGGGCCACCAGGCGTTCGTCGTCTGCCCGAAGATCGGCGACGACCAAGGGCCGGGCACCGGAGGCGGCGACGACGGATGGAGCGACGAGGAGTGGGCCCCGGTCGACGACGAGGCCGACCCGGTCGACGACCCCGACCGGCCCGAGGGTGCGGACGAGGCCCCGCGCGAGCTCGTCGGCGTGATGCAGCTGGCCGAGCAGCTGCTGGCCGAGCCGGCGCTGAGGAGCCTGCACATCGGCGTGCTCCACGGCCGTATGCCCACCGAGACCAAGGACGCCGTGATGAGCGCGTTCGCTGCCGGCGACCTCGACGTGCTCGTGGCCACGACCGTCATCGAGGTCGGTGTCGACGTGCCCAACGCGACCGTCATGGTCGTCATGGACGCTGACCGCTTCGGCATCTCGCAGCTGCACCAGCTGCGTGGGCGCATCGGTCGTGGCTCCGCGGCCGGGCTGTGCCTGCTCGTGACCCCGGCGCCGCCCGACAGCCCGGCCGGTGAGCGGCTGACGGCCGTCGCGTCCACCACCGACGGCTTCGAGCTGGCCCGTCGCGACCTGCAGCTGCGTCGCGAGGGTGACGTGCTCGGCGCGCGCCAGTCGGGGCGGTCGTCGTCGGTGCGGTTCCTGCGCATGGGCAACCGCGACGACGAGCAGGTCATCTCCGACGCCCGCGACGACGCCACGGCCCTGGTCGCCTCGGACGCCTCCCTCTCCGGCCACCCGGCGCTCGCGGCCCGGGTCGCGGCCCGGCTCGACGAGGAGCAGGCGGCCTACCTCGAGCGCGGCTGACCCACGCGGACGTCGGCCCGGGCTCGCCCGGCGGCAGGCCGTCCGCCACGATGGGGACGTGACCCGGATCATCAGCGGCCTCGCCGGCGGGCACCGCCTGCGCACCCCGACCGGCTCCGGCACCCGGCC
>JALYVC010000040.1 GCA_030853445.1 Actinomycetota bacterium
AGGCGGTGGGTGCGGGCGCGGTGGTTGAGGTCGGCGACGAGGTCGCGGGTGGGCGCGAGCATCAGGGCGTCGAGGCCCTGGGCGCGGTCATCGGCCCACGCGGTCAGGACGTCGTCCAGGCTGGTGGTGGGGTCGCCGACGTGGACGCGGTGGCGGTCGAGGTAGAACCCGAGCGCCTCCGGTCGCCCGTCCCGCAGGGCAAGGGACGCGGCGCCCTCCCCGGGGGTGGTGAACCGGAGGAGCTCGTCGAGGCGGACCGCGCCGTGGGTGGCGGCGAGGTCGCGCAGGATCCCGCCGGCGCCGATCGCGGCGAGCTGCTGGTCGTCGCCGATGAGCCGGACACTGCCGCCGCGGGCGGTGACGAACGCGACGGCGGTGTCGAGGGAGAGGGTGTCAGCCATCCCGGCCTCGTCGATGACCACCAGGGTGCCCGGCCTGATGCGGCGCACCCACTGCGGCACCCGCCCTGCCCCCGGTGACGACGGGGTGTGGGTGGTGGCGTGCTGGTCGAGGTGGAGCTGGCCGATGGACCAGACCAGCTTGGCCAAGGTGTCGGTCGTGGTGCCGGTCGCGCTTCTGTCGCTCGTGGGGTGGAGGTGGTCGTGCAGGACGGCGGCGGCCGCGGCGGAGGGGGCGAGCCCAACGACGCTGCCGCCGCTCGTGGTCCACGCTGATGTCAAGGCGTGCAGGGCGGTGGTCTTCCCCGACCCAGCCGGGGCGATCGCGAGCTGGAGCCGAGCGCCAGACGTCGCCATCTGCCGGACAAGGTCCGCCTGTCCGGGGTTGAGCGTGACGCCGTGGGCGGCGGCTTCGAGGAGGGCCAGGTCGACATCAGCGGTGGTCGCGGTCCGGCCGTCGGTGCGGCCGGCGGTCGCCAGCAGCCGCGCCTCGGCCGCGAGGATCCGGGTCGAGGTGTACTGCTGGGTTCCGGCGACGGTGTAGACGCTGGAACCGTCACGCCGGCGCAGCGGATCGGGTTCGCGGATGCCGCGGGCCCGATCACTGTCGGGGTGGTCGCGGGCGGTCAGGGCGACGCTGTGGCGCTCGAGGGCGGCGTCGACGAGCAGGTCGACGACCTGCTCGGCCTGCACGGGGGTGAGGGTCAGGTCGGGGCTGGACCGCAGCGCGCGGTGAGCTTCGGCCCGGACGTGCCAGACCTGCCAGGTGCTGCGGCGGGCCTCTACGGCCGCGACGACACCGGCCGCGGTCGTGTCGAGCCACGAGGTGTCGAGCCGGGTCGTCACACCGGTTGTTGCAGTGGGGGATTGCCCCGGGTGCAGGGCGGTGTGGACCATCTGCTCGATAGCGTGCTCGCTGCCGAGGACCCGGGCCGCTTGCGCCCGCCAGGTGGTGCGTTGCTGGGTGAGGCTGCGGGGGTGCTTCTTGCGGTCGCGAGTCTCCAGCGTTGCCTGCTGCGCGAGCTGGATCGCCTCGATGGGAGTCGGTGGTCGGCCGTGGTCTCGCTGGAACGCACGGGCGAGGTCGCCCTGGCGGGCCACGATCGCGGTCCGTCGTGAGGACCACGCCTGGTTGAGGCGGTCGTCGACGCCGACGACCTCCCGGACGGGGCGCTTGCGGGAGCCGTCGTACCCGCCGTGCTGCCGGTCCTGACCGGCTCGCTGGTCGGGCCGGGCGGGCTGGTCGGATTGGTCGGTCCGGGTGGCGAAGTGCAGGCCGAGGTCGTGGTGGAGGTGGCGTTCGAGGGCGGTGTTGTAGGTCTCGGACGCGGTGACGACGGCCTGGAACAGGATCCGCCCGTCGATGGACAGCCACCGTCCCCCACCGTCGGGGGTGCCGTCAGCGCCGTCACCGCGATGACTGGCGAGGGTTTGGACCTTGTTGGCGACGGCGACATGGGTGTGCAGATCGGGGTCGCCGGCGCGGGAGTCGCGGTGGGTGAACGAGGCCGCGACGAGGCCGCGGACCTCGACCTGCCGCACCCCGTCCGTCCCGAGTCGGGTGAACAGGGCGTGCCGTTCGAGGAACGTCAACGCGTCGGTCACGGCGGCGTGGTGGGCCCGTTCGATGGCCGCGGCGGTCGCGGGGTCGGCGACCGCCCACAGGGTGCTGACGGACTTGACGGGGGAGAACGTCAGGTCGTACCCGGAGACCGCGTTCGTCCGCGGACGGGTGTGCTTCGCGACCGTCGCCGCGACCTCCCGGGCGTCGGCAGGGTCCCGCCCGTGGGCGGCGCGGAAGACCTCGACCGCAACCTCGGTGCGGATCCGCGCCCGGTCCTGCAGCGAGACCTCCCCTCCCGTGGCGGTGCGCAGGGCGGTGCTGAGCGCGGCGATCCGGGTGGCGACCTCGACCTGGAACGGCGTCGCGTGGGCGGGGTAGATCCGGAACGGTGCCCCCAGCCGCATCGCCGCCCGCAGCTCGGTGTCGGTGACGTCGGGGCCGTCCACGTTGGCCCAGCGTTGTTGTGCGAGGGGGTGGTAGCCGACGCCGAACAGGTTCGCCATCTGGTTCGCGGTGACCTCGTACCCGACGTCCAGTCCGTCGATGCCGGCCATCCCGGACCCGACCCATCGGCCCGGGGTCTCGCCCTTGTCGGCGTAGTAGGAGGCGAGGCCGGTGTGGCCCTTGTCGGTGGCGTCATGGACCGCGACCTGACGGGTCAGGTAGTCGTACCCGCTGCCCGCGCTCAGCTTGTGGATCGACATCGTCACACCCCCTAATGCCGAGGAGACGACGCGGGTGGACGCGAACAGGCGGCCGACATGCAACAGGTGTGTAGGACATGGG
>JALYVC010000064.1 GCA_030853445.1 Actinomycetota bacterium
CCCTGCGGCCACGAGCGACGTGCCGGCCTTCTGCCGGATGCGGGGGCACGAGCTGCTTCGGACCGAGCCGTGGCCGGCGCCCCTGCCGGCGCCCTCCGGCGAGGAGGTCGGGCCCGCTGCCACCGCCTACCTCGTGCGGCTCAGCGCCACGGCAGCGGGAGCGGCGCGGTGAGGGCCTGCGCGAGCAGCTCTCGGTAGCGCGTCCTCGACACCTGCGTGATGCCGAGGCTGGCCAGGTGGTCCGTCTTCCACTGCACGTCGACCAGCCGCCTCGGGTCACCGTCGGCGGCGAGCACCTCGACCAGGGCGCTCAGCGCCACCTTCGACGCGTCGCTCTCCCGGTGGAACATCGACTCCCCGGCGAAGAGGCCACCGATGGCTACGCCGTACAGGCCGCCGACGAGCTCGCCGCCTCGACGCACCTCGATGCTGTGCGCCCACCCGAGGGCGTGCAGCCGAGCGTAGGCGCGGCTGAGGTCACGGGTGATCCAGCGCCCCTCGCGCCCCGGGTCCGCGCACCCGGCGACGACCTCGTCGAAGGCGGTGTCGACGGTGACCTCGAACGTCCGGGCCGAGCGCCGTAGCGAGCGGGAGACCTGCAGGTCGGGAAGCCGCAGCACGCCACGGGGGTCGGGCGACCACCACCCCATCGGCGGGCGGCCACCACGGCCCAGCCCCATGGGGAACACACCGGTGGCGTAGGCCGCGAGCAGCGTCCCCGGCTCGAGGTCGGCGCCCGCCCCGACGAGGTCCTCACCGGGTGGGACCCCGTCGAGGTCGAACGACCAGTCGCAGGGCTCGGGGACGACGGGCACGGGGTCAGGACGCCGAACGCTCGGGCGCGGGTCTCAGGGGCGCCGGCAGGACACGGCCGGGGCGATCTCCACCGCGGCCTGCGCGCCGTACGACGCCTCGAGCCGGGTGAGGAAGTCGGCCTGGCCGAGGTGGTACTCCTGCGTGCCGACCGTCTCGATGACGTAGGTGGCGAGCATCGAGCCGAGCTGGGCGCAGCGCTCCAGCCCGAGGCCACCGGCCAGACCCACCAGGAAACCGGCGCGGAAGGCGTCACCGACTCCGGTGGGATCGGCCTTGCGCACCTCGCGGGCGACCGGAACGTGGATGGCCTCCTCGCCCCGGCGGTGGATCGTCACGCCGCCGGCGCCGCGGGTGATGACCCGGGTGCCCACGCGGCTCTCGATCTCGTCGGCGCTCCACCCGGTCTTCTGCTCGGTGAGGCTCGCTTCGTACTCGTTGGTGAACAGGTACGTCGCGCCGTCGACGAGCTGACGGATGGTCTGCCCGTCGGCGAAGGCCAGCTGCTGCGACGGGTCGGCGACGAAGGGGATGCCCCGGGTGCGGCACTCCTGCGTGTGGCGCAGCATGCCCTCCGGGTCGTTCGCCCCCACGAGCACGAGGTCGAGCCCGCCGACCCGGTCGGCCACAGGCCCCAGCTCGATCTGGCGGGCCTCGGACATCGCACCGGCGTAGAACGTGGCGATCTGCGCCATGTCCTCGTCGGTCGTGCAGACGAAGCGGGCGGTGTGCCGGCTCTCGGACACGTGCACCGAGTGGCAGTCGACCCCGTGGCGCTCGAGCCAGGACCGGTAGTCGGCGAAGTCGGCGCCCACCGCCCCGACGAGCACAGGCGACAGGCCGAGGTTCGCCATCCCGAAGGTGATGTTGGCGGCCACCCCTCCCCGGCGGATCTCGAGGTCGTCGGCGAGGAACGAGACCGAGATCTTGTCGAGCTGCTCGACGACGAGGGAGTCGGCGAAACGCCCCTTGAAGGTCATGAGGTGGTCGGTGGCGATGGACCCGGTGACGGCAATCTGCACCCGGCGAACCTACCGCGACGGGGCGGGACGACGGACACGGGCCCGGAAGCGAGTGCTCCCGGGCCCGTGGCTGTCCTGCTGGTCGTGCTGGTGATACTGGTGATGCCGGGGTGGTGGTCAGCTGAAGCTGTCACCGCAGGCACAGGAGCTGCCGGCGTTGGGGTTGTCGATCGTGAAGCCCTGCTTCTCGATGGTGTCGGAGAAGTCGATCGTCGCGCCCTCGAGGTAAGGGGCGCTCATCCGGTCGACCACGACCTCCACACCGTCGTAGTCCTTGACGAGGTCACCGTCGAGGTTGCGCTCGTCGAAGTAGAGCTGGTAGATCAGGCCGGAGCACCCGCCGGGCTGCACGCCGACGCGCAGCCGCAGGTCGTCGCGGCCCTCCTGCTCGAGCAGGCTCTTGACCTTCGCGGCGGCCACATCGGTCACGAGGACCTTGTGGGTACCCGTCTCGGTGGTCGTCGCCTGCTGGTCCTGAACGCTCATCCGAATCGTCCTTACGTCTGGCTGGTTGAGGCTGTGGGTAGTGGGTGAACCCTCGGGGACCCTGATGTGTTCCCCGGCGCCTCACCTCAGGATACGTCGCCGACGCGCGGCCCTGAGCCGGGGCCTCACCCCGGCGACCACGTGGTGGCCACGCGGGCCGCGCGGGCCGAGAGGGTGCCGGCCGGGTCGGCGAGCACGGCGGAGAGGTCGCGCGGACGCTCGGCGACGGCGTAGGTGCCGGAGAACCCGGCGGCCATCGCCTCGCGGCGCCCGATGGTGACCTGCCCGGCGAGCACGACGGACGGGACCCCGGCCTCGAGCGCGAGCCCGGCCACCTGCGAGACCACGCGGCCACGCAGGCTGCGCCACCCGTAGGTGCCCTCACCGGTGACGACGAGGTCGCAGGCCCCGATCCGCCCCTTCAGGCCGACCGCGTCCGCCACGAGGGTCGCACCGTCGGCGAAACGGGCACCCAGGACGTGCAGGGCCCACCCGAGCCCACCCCCGGCCCCCGCCCCGGGAGCCTTCTCCGGGCGCAGCGGGCGACCGCTGAGCAGGTCGGTGCGAGCGGGGCGCACGCGGCTCACCACGGCGGCGAGGTGGCCGAACGCCGCCTCCAGCCCCTGGGC
>JALYVC010000072.1 GCA_030853445.1 Actinomycetota bacterium
GCCCGGGGTCGGGCAGCGACGGTCGGGTGGCCGAGCGGGGCTCGAGCCGGGTCAGCCCCGGGCCGGGTGCGGTCTCGGCGAGGGCGCCGCTGGCCGTCGTACCCCCTCGGGCGACGTCCTGCGCGCCCGTGTTGCCGAGCAGGTCGCGCCAGCTGGCGTAGAAGCCGAACTGGTCGTTGAGTGCGACGCCTGCGAGCACGAGCACCAGGAGGCTGACCCCCACCTGCATCCCGAGGCGGGCGATCAGTCCCCGCAGCGTTCGAGAGGTGCGCGGGGCGGCCACCGCCGTCGCGAGCAGGCCTGCCACGACGAGCAGGCAGCAGAACACCAGCAGGACCGGCCCGTCGAGACTCACCCGGCGAACGCTAGGAGATCTGGCTGGGAGGTGACCCAGCGGGGCGCCCGTCGCACACCACGACGGCATACGATCGGTCGGTGAGCGCCCCGACGACCCACCCCCGCCCCACGCTGTTGCCCCTTCTCGTCCTCGGGCAGGGCACCGACCTCGACTCCGAGCGCGGCGTTGAGTGCCCGGGCGACCTCCCGCCCGCGTCGGACCCGGCACTGGTCGAGCGGGCGCGAACCGCCAAGGCGGCCCTGGGTGGCTCCGTCTTCGTCCTCGGCCACCACTACCAGCGCGACGAGGTCATCGAGTTCGCCGACGTCACGGGCGACAGCTTCAAGCTGGCCCAGCAGGCGGCGGCGCGGCCCGACGCGCCGTACATCGTCTTCTGTGGTGTGCACTTCATGGCTGAGTCGGCCGACATCCTCACCGGTGCGGGCCAGCAGGTCGTGCTGCCCGACCTGGCGGCGGGCTGCTCGATGGCCGACATGGCCGGCACGGCGCAGGTGGAGGACGCCTGGGACGACCTGGTCGAGATGCTCGGGGAGGACGGCGCGGCGGCCGTCACCCCGGTGACCTACATGAACTCCTCGGCCGCGATCAAGGCGTTCACGGGGCGGCACGGCGGCACCATCTGCACCTCGAGCAACGCGGCCACCGCCCTCGCCTGGGCCTTCGACCGCACCGGAGGCAGAGACGGCGAGGGCAAGGTCCTCTTCCTGCCCGACCAGCACCTCGGACGCAACACCTGGGTGCGCGACCTCGACGGCTCGCTCGACGACTGCGTCGTGTGGGACCCGCACCAGCCCTACGGCGGTCTCACCCCCGAGCAGGTGCGGGCGGCGCGGATGATCCTGTGGCGCGGCCACTGCTCGGTGCACGGGCGCTTCTCCGTCGAGGCCGTCGAGCAGGCGCGCCGCGAGATCCCCGACGTCCGGGTGATCGTGCACCCCGAGTGCCGCTACGAGGTGTGCGAGCTCGCCGACGAGATCGGGTCGACGGAGCGGATCATCTCGACCATCGCCGCCGCCCCGGCAGGCACCTCGTGGGTCGTCGGCACGGAGCTCAACCTGGTCAACCGCCTGCGACAGATGTTTCCCGAGCAACGGATTGCCTTCCTGGAGAAGGACGTCTGCTACTGCTCGACGATGAACCGCATCGACCTGCCGCACCTGGTGTGGGCGCTCGAGTCGCTCGTCGAGGGGCGGGTCGTCAACCGCATCGAGGTCGACCCCGACGTCGCCCACTGGGCCAGGGTCGCGCTCGACCAGATGCTGGCGCTGCCGGGACGGACCAACAAGGACTGACCGCCGCCCGGCACCCGGCGGCTACTCCGGGTCGACCGTCATCGTGAAGCCCCGGGCCCGCAGCCGCTCCACGAGCGGTCCGCCGAACGCCACCGCAGGGGTGAGCACCCCCCCGCCGGAGCCGCGAGGGTCGAGGGCGAGCGACAGGGTCGACTCCCCGAGCATCACCGCCGTCGCGGCGTAGCCCGGGTCGCCCCGCGCCGCGATGGTGGCGACATAGCGCCGACCGGTGTCGGTGGTGGTGCGGGTCTCCATCCGGAAGCGGCCGGCGCGGCGGGCCTCCTCGTCCGGCCCGTCACCGGGTGACGGGAGCAACCGGTCGGCCAGTGGGCGGGTCACGCCGCTGGCCATGGCCGCCATCCCGAGGCCGAGGCCGGCGCTCAGGGCGTAGGCCGTGGCCCGGGCGCGCGGTCCGGTGCCGAAGGCCATGGCCTCGCGGTAGCGGAAGTGCGGTCCGTAGGCGTGCCCCAGCAGGGCGTCGCTGCGGCGCACGACCCGCGTGTTGTACGGCGACATCACGAAGGGCGCCGTCCACTGGCCGGTGGCCTCGTCGCGGAAGGGCACCATGAGGTCGCGGTGGGCGACGCTGGCCTCCTTCGAGGGATCGGCGGCGCGGTCGGGGCTCAGACCGAAGGGGTCGAGGACGACCTTGCGCCGCGCCGGGGCCTCGGCGACCGCCTCGAGCTGCGCCCGCATCGAGTCGACCGTGCCGCCACTCACCCCGCCGCGCATGCGGGTGACGAGCAGGGTGGTGTCTCCGAGCCCGCCGGCGCCGTCGATGCGGGCCCGCCGGTGCAGCATCCAGGCCGCGAGGTCGCTGGGCACGGAGTCGAACCCGCACGAGGTGACCAGCCGGGAACCCGACGCCACCGCCGCCTCGTGGCAGGCGTCGGCGAGGTCGCGCACGTAGAGCACCTCCCCGGTGAGGTCGGCGTAGTCGGTGCCCGTGAGCGCACAGGCGATGCCCAGCGGCATGCCGTAGCGGGCATACGGACCGACCGTCGTCACGACCACGCGGGTGCTGGCGGCCAGCGCCTGCATCTCGTCGGCGTGGGAGGCGTCGGCGACGATCAGCGGCCAGTCGTGGGCTTTTGCGGGCAGGGCGTCGCGGGTGGACG
>JALYVC010000091.1 GCA_030853445.1 Actinomycetota bacterium
GGGCCCTGACCGGGCCCTGACCGGGCCCTGACCGGGCCCTGACCGGGGTCAGGGGAGCGGTGTCACCCGGTCGAGGCGCACCGGACGTCGTCCGTCGTCCCACGCCAGGCAGGCCGCACCGAGGCACCCGGCCCGGTCACCGAGCGCGGCCCTGACCACCCGGGGAGGTCGCTGGAAGGTCCGCAACCGGTCGAGCTCGCGCCGCAGCGGGGCGAGCAGCGTCTCGCCACTCAGGGCGAGACCACCGCCGACCAGCACGAGGTCGATCCCGGTGATGGTGATGGTCGCGAGCACCGCCTTGGCCAGGGCGGCGACCGCCTCGGCCCAGACCACCTGGGCCACGGCGTCCCGTTGGCCGACCCGCAGGGCGACGGTGCGCGCGTCGACCCGCTCGCCCGTGCGCTCGGCATAGACCCGAGCGATGGCTGACGCCGAGGCGACGACCTCGAGGCAGCCGCGGCCACCGCACGGGCACGGTGGCCCGTCGGGGACGATCGGCACGTGGCCCAGCTCGCCCGCCCAGCCACCCGCGTCCAGCACCGAGCCGTCGACCATGAGGGCAGCGGCGATACCGGTGCCCAGCGGCACGAAGAGGGCGTGGCGCGCACCCCGGGCCGCCCCCAGCCGGGCCTCGGCGACCAACCCGGCGCGTACGTCGTGACCCACGACGGTCGGCAGGCCCGTGGTCACCCGCACCAGCTCGGCGATCGGCAGGTCGCGCCAGCCCAGGTTGACCGAGTAGAGGCCGACCCCGGCCGCCTGGTCGACGAGCCCGGGCACGACGACGCCGCAGCCGACGAGCTCGACCGGGGTGCCGTAGGCCACCGCCTCCACCTTCAGGCGGTCGATGACCGATGCGACGTGCCCCCCGAGGTCGTGGGCCACCCCAGCAGGCGTCGGAACGATCGTGCGCACGACCTCGGCCAGTGCCGCGTCGACGAGGGCGGCCTTGGTACGGGTGCCCCCGACGTCGAGGGCAGCCACCACGGGCCTCGGAGGACCACCGTCCCGCCCCCGCACCGTCGCGGCGTCGTGACCGTTCGGTCCACCGGTCGACCGACCACCGCTCATGCAGTGCCTTCTCGGCGGGCCCCGTCGTCGACAAGGTCCGCAGAGCCTACTGACGGTTGGAGCACCACCGATCGCGTGAGGTGGCGCGGGTGGTCGGGGTCGAGACCCAGCCCGACGGCGACCGCGAGGCAGAGGCGATGCACCCGCACGAGCTCGGCGAGCGGGTCGAGGTCGCGATGCTCGAAGTGCGCCCCGGTGGCCGTCACCTGCTCGGCGAGGCCGCTCGGCACACGCCCCAGCGCCCAGGTCACCCGGCCGGGTGCGGCGATCGCGATGGGGCCGTGGCGATACTCCATCGCCTGGTAGGACTCCGTCCAGCGCTGCGCCGACTCGCGCAGCTTCAGCGCGGCCTCCTGCGCCAGGCCGACCGTCCATCCCTGACCCACGAACGTCGTCTGCTCGGCACCCACGAGGTGGCCGACGGCGCTGCTCTGCGCCTCGGCCAGCACCGAGCGGGCGTCGGCGACCGCGCCCGAGAGGTCCTCGCCGAGCGAGGCCCTCAGCAGGGCGAGGGTGGCGGTGGCGAACCTGGTCTGCACGACCGACTGCTCGTCGACCTCCGGCAGCATCACGAGCCGGTCGGCAAGGCGGGTGACCGGCGACCCGGGCGTCGCCACGACGGCGCTGGTCCTCACACCGCGCCTGCGCAGGGTCCTCAGCACCTCGATCACTTCGGTGGTCGTGCCCGACCTCGAGACCACCAACACGTGGTCGTAGGCCCGGTCGAGCGGCGCCTCGCTCGCGGCGAAGGCGTCGGTCTCGCCCCTTCCCGCAGCCTCGCGCAGTGCGGCATAGGCCTGCCCCACGAAGAAGGAGGTGCCGCACCCGACGACGGCCACCCGGGCGCCGAGGGCCGGGAGCGACGACGAGAGCTCAGGAAGCCTGCGCACCACCTGCTCCCACAGCGCGGGCTGGCTGGCGACCTCTGTGGCGAGGTGCGAGGTCGGGGCCGACGTGGGGAGGGTGCCCGCGGCGCAGGCACCACCCGGGAGGGCATCGGTCGACATCGAGATCACCACGCGTGTTCGTGACTGCCGGGGGCTACTATCGCGCACGAAGTTAGCACGCCGAGCGAGCAGGGGTCCGGATCCCGGGGAGGACGTGGGGCGGTGACTGGCTGCTGCACTCCCGGACGCGGCGACGCTGCCCGGCTCGCGAGCGCCCACTCCTCCCCTGCGACCGATCCCCCCGAGGCTGTGACCCCCGCCGGCCCGGCAGCCCCCCGCACACCGGCGACGATCAGGCGTCTGCTCACGTCGGGCGTCCTGCTACCCGGCGCACCGCCCGACGACCTCGTCGATCTCGACGCCGGGGAGTTCCTGATGGGCAGCGAGGCGCCGTACGCCATCGCCGCCGACGGCGAGGGACCGGTGCGGGCCGTCACCACCTCGGGCTACCGCATCGCCGCCACCACGGTGACGAACGAGCAGTTCGCCCACTTCGTCGACCGGACCGGCTACCTGACCGAGGCCGAGGCCTTCGGCTGGTCCTTCGTCTTCGCGGGGCTGGTCCACCCACGGGCCGAGCGGCACGTCATCACCGGCACGGTCCCCGGGGCGCCCTGGTGGCGCGCCGTCCGCGGGGCGACCTGGCGGGCTCCCGCCGGGCCCGGGTCAGACGTCGAGAGCCGGCTCGACCACCCCGTGGTGCACGTCACCTGGGAGGACGCCGCCGCCTACTGCCTGTGGCGGGGAGTACGACTCCCCACCGAGGCCGAGTGGGAGCGAGCGGCCCGCGGCAGCCTCGCCGGGGCGACCTTCCCCTGGGGCGACGAGATGCTGCCCGACGGTGAGCACCGCATGAACGTGTGGCAGGGCTCCTTCCCTGACCACGACTCCGGCGAGGACGGCTACGTGGGCACGTCGCCGGTGAGGTCCTTCCGGCCGAACGGCCTGGGTCTGTGGAACACCTCGGGCAACGTCTGGGAGTGGACGGCTGACTGGTTCTCACCGAGGTGGCACCGGGCCGGGCGACCCCAGACCCGGCACGACCCGCGTGGGCCGTCGCTGGGCACGGGGCGGGTCGTGCGCGGGGGGTCCTACCTGTGCCACGCCTCCTACTGCCATCGCTACCGCGTGTCGGCGCGGACCCAGACCACCCCAGACTCCTCACTCGGGCACACCGGGTTCCGGGTCGCCACCGACCCCCCCGTCGACTCTCCCGCCGGCACCGGTCAGGCCGGCTGACGAGCGGGCGCGGGCACCGGCACCGACCCCTGGGCGGCCGGCTCGAGCGGAGACGGCGGTGGTGGCACCGCTCCCGGGTCACGGAAGACGAGGTCCAGCGCCAGGTGCGCGCCGCCGCGAGCCGCAGAGGTCAGGCCCAGGGTCGATGCCGTCACCGTCGGCACCGAGTCGCTCAGGGCCCGGTCGCGCAGCGTCCGGGTCACGGGCTCGACAAGGAGGTCACCCAGGAGGGCGAAGTAGCCACCCAGGACGACCATGGACGGGTCGAAGACGTCGGCCAGCAGAGAGACGCCGACGGCGAGCCCCTGCGCGATGGACGCCACTGCTGCCGAGGAACGCGGCTCCTGCGCCAGGGCTCGCGCGCGGATCTCGGCCATCCGGTCCTCGAGCCGGTGCGCCGGGTCGAGCAGGGGGTCTCCCCGGTCGGCGGCGAGCCGCAGGAACGCGGCGAGACCCACCACGGCCTCCCAGCAGCCACGACGCCCGCAGGCGCACTCGCTCATCGACGGGTCGAGGGGGAGATGACCCACCTCGCCGGCGAACCCCGATGCCCCTCGCAGCAGCCGCCCCTCGACGATGAGGCCGGCACCGACACCTACGTCGCCGGCGAGGAAGACGAGGTCCTGCACCCCGGTGGCGAGCACCCGGGCGTGCTCGGCCACGGCCCCGAGGTTGGCGTCGTTCTCGAGGACGACGGGCGGCGCCGACGGGCCCAGACGCTCGGTCAGCTCCCGCACGAGGTGCAGGTCACGCCACCCGAGGTTGGGAGCGAACATCACCCGTCCCTGCGCGTGGTCGATGCTCCCGGGCGCAGCCACGGTCACCGACACGGGGTGCACCCCCCGGTGGGCGAGCCCGAGCGTGGTGTCGACGATGAGGTCGGCCACCAGGTCCACCACGGCCGAGGACGAGAGGGCCGCCGTGTCGAGCGGTCGGGTGGCCTCGACCAGGACGCGTCCCCGCAGGTCGAGGGCGGTGACGCTGAGGTAGTCGACGTTGATCTCGATGCCGATGCCGCACACGTGGCCACCATCGAGGTGCAGCGCCAGCCCGGGTCGACCCACCGACCCGCCGCGGTCGAGCTCACCCTCGGTGACCAGACCACGCTCGACCAGGTCGCTGATCAGGCTCGACATGGTCGCCTTCGACAGACCCGTCTGCGCCGCCACCCGCGCCCGGGACTGCCCGCTGTGGTCACGCAGGTGACGCAGGATCAGACCCGTGTTCGTGCGGCGCATCGACGCCTGGTCGGCCCGGATCGGGCTGGCACCCGCGTTGGCACGGCCCACTGGCGTCGACCTCCTCGGTTCTGTGCGGCTGATCGGCTGACCGGGCCCAGCGTACGGCCGTGACGCCCTTTTCGTTCGGAAACCGGACGAACCAGTTCCGACGTGACGGACGGCCCGGGGCGACGGTTGCGGACCACCACGCGACCGGCGTAGCGACCTGTCGACGACCCCGGGTGCTTGACCAGCGCCTGGGGGGCTTCGGACCCCGTTGGCGCGGGTCGGCAGACGGATCGGTGAGGAGGGCGCCAGGGCCCGGGGCACCGCTGCGACGACACCCCCGGGTGAGGCAAAGTGGTCAGGTGAGTGAGCGCGCCGTGACCGACGACCGGCACGACCAGACCCGCCCCGTCTCCGGCGAGCAGGACCTCGACCCCCGTCGTTGGCACGTCCTCGCCGTCACGCTCGTCGTGGGCTTCATGTCCCTGCTCGACGTCTCGATCGTCAACGTCGCCATCCCGTCGATGCAGTCCGGCCTGTCCACCACCTCGGGCACCATCCAGTGGGTCGTGTCGGGATACGCCCTGACCTTCGGTCTCACCCTCGTCGCCGGTGGCCGGCTGGGGGACTCCTTCGGTCGACGACGGATGATGCTGATCGGCCTGAGCGCCTTCGTCGTCACGAGCGCCGCCGTCGGCCTGGCACCCACGGCTGCCTGGGTGGTCGCCGCCCGGCTCCTGCAGGGGGCGGCGGCGGGACTGCTGACGCCCCAGAACTCCGGGCTGATCCAGGAGCTCTTTCGCGGGGCCGAGCGCGGACGCGCGTTCGGCGCCTTCGGTTTCACCGTGTCGTTCGCCTCGGCGGTCGGGCCGGTCCTCGGTGGGGCGATCATCGCGGTGGCCGGCGAGCAGACCGGCTGGCGCTATCTCTTCCTGGTCAACGTCCCCATCGGTGTGGCGGGCCTCGTCGCCGTCGCGAGGATGGTGCCCCGGCGCCAGCCCGACGCCGAGGGCGGCGCCCACATCGACCTCGCCGGCGCGGCTCTGCTGGGCCTGGCGGTGCTCTGCCTGCTCTACCCCGTCGTGAGCGCCGAGAGCGGGGCGCGGCTGCCGCTTCTCCTCCTCGTCGGTCTGCCGGTCTTCGGATGGGCCTTCACCCGTTGGGAGGGCCGCCTGGTCGCGCGTGGCCGCGAGCCCCTGCTCGACCTCGGCCTGCTGCGCCGGCTCCCCGGCTTCCTCAACGGCATGGGCGTCGGCGCCCTCTACTTCACCGGGTTCACCGGCCTGCTGCTCGTGCTGTCCGTCTACTTCCAGGACGCCCTCGGCCTCAGCCCCCTGGCTGCCGGGCTGCTCCTCCTCCCGTTCGCCGGCGGCTCCGCGGTGAGCGCCATCCTGGCCGGGCGCGTGGTGACGACCATCGGTCGACGCCTAACCGTGGGCGCCCTCTCGACGATCGTCGTCGCCACGGGACTCGCCGCGGTGCTGCTCCCCGGCCACGGCGCCGACGGGCTCTGGGTCGTGGCGGTGCCGACCCTCCTGCTGGCCGGTCTGGGCGGCGGGGCCGTCGTCTCCCCCAACATCACCCTCACCCTCGCCGACGTGCCGCCGCGCATGGGTGGTGCCGTGGGCGGCGCACTGCAGACCAGCCAGCGCATCGGGTCCTCCATCGGGGCCGCGCTGCTGATGACGGTCTACCTGACCGTGAGCAGGGCCTCGGGAGCCCAGAGCGGGCTTCGTACCGCCCTGCTCACCGGCGCCGCTCTGCTGCTGACCTCGCTCGCGATGGCGGTCAAGGCGATGCGCTCCCAGCCCGAGCAGGGTCGGTCTGCCGGAGTGGGTCCGCCCCCGAGACACCCGGGTGCGACATGATCGGCGTGTGCCACCACCGACCCGGCCCCACGACGGCGCTGCCGCCGGCCCTCAGGCGCCACCCGCCCCACCCCCCTCGTCCACGCATGCGCCCCAGCAGGAGAAATCGATGACGGACAGCCCGCAGCAGGAGACCCCGGAGGCGGAGGAGTCGCTCGACGCGCCCACGCCCGAGGGGGTCAACTACGACGGGCAGTTCTATCCGGCTCGACCCGCGCGGCTGCGTCCCCGGGGTCGCCTGCGCCTGTTCCCCTGGCAACGCCGGGCCCGTGGCGACGGTCCCCCCGACGGCTCCAACCCGGCCTACGTCGAATGGCTCGAGCACGAGTCGATGCTCGCCGACGCCAAGGGGTTCGCCACGCAGTTCACCGGCCAGGGCAGCATGTGGCAGAACCCCTACGCCGACCCCGACCCTCGGGCGGCCATCGAGAAGGCACCGGTGTGGTTCACGGCCTACCCGATCTCGATGATCACGCGCCCGGGGTCGTCCTTCCTCGGCACGCTCGGTGACCCCGACCTGTGGGCGGCCTTCGCCCGCGTCGGCATCTCGGCGGTCCACACCGGTCCCGTGAAGAAGGCCGGGGGGATCTCGGGGTGGGACATGACCCCGAGCGTCGACGGCCACTTCGACCGCATCTCCACGCAGTTCGACGAGGAGTTCGGCACCGAGGACGAGTTCCGGCTCATGTGCGACGTGGCGACCGAGCACTCGGGCACGGTGATCGACGACATCGTCCCCGGCCACACCGGCAAGGGCGCCGACTTCCGTCTGGCCGAGATGAAGGTCGGCGACTACCCGGGCATCTACCACATGGTGGAGATCCCCCGCTCCGACTGGCACCTGCTGCCCAAGGTGCCGCGCGGCGCCGACTCGGCCAACCTCGACCAGGCCACCGAGGACCGCCTCTCCCGGGCGGGCTACATCGTCGGCGAGCTCCAGCGGGTGATCTTCTACGCGCCCGGCCTCAAGGAGACCAACTGGTCCGCCACGGCCCCGGTGCTGGGCCCTGACGGCGAGGAGCACCGCTGGGTCTACCTGCACTACTTCAAGGAGGGGCAGCCGTCGCTCAACTGGCTCGACCCCACCTTCGCGGCGATGCGGCTGGTGATCGGTGACGCCCTGCACTCCCTCAGCGACCTCGGCAGTGGCGCCCTGCGGCTCGACGCCAACGGCTTCCTCGGGGTCGAGAAGAGTGCCGAGGGCGGGCCGGCCTGGTCAGAGGGCCACCCGCTGTCCGAGGCGGCCAACCAGCTCATCGCGAGCATGGTGCGCAAGGTCGGTGGCTTCACCTTCCAGGAGCTCAACCTCTCGATCGACGACATCCGCGACACCCAGGAGCGCGGCGCAGACCTGTCCTACGACTTCGTGACCCGCCCGGCCTATCACCACGCCCTGGCCACCTCTGACACGGAGTTCCTGCGGCTCACGATGAACATCGCCCGTGACAGCGGGGTCGACACGGTCTCGCTCGTCCACGCCCTGCAGAACCATGACGAGATGACCTACGAGCTGGTGCACTTCGCGGCGGTGCACGCAGGCGACGAGTACACCTTCCGCCGGTCGAGCATCACGGGTGCCGAGCTGGCCATCCTCATCCGCGCCGAGCTCACCGACCGGCTCACCGGCGAGGCCGGTCCCTACAACGCGACCTTCACGCAGAACGGCATCGCGTCGACGACCGCCACCGTCATCGCCGCGTCGCTCGGGTTCACCGAGCTCGCCGCCCTCACTCCCGACGAGATCGAGCGCATCAAGCAGGCTCACCTGCTACTCGCCATGTACAACGCCTGGCAGCCGGGGGCCTTCGCCCTCTCCGGGTGGGACCTGGTGGGGGCCCTGACGCTGGAGCGCAGCCAGGTGGCCGACCTCATCCGCGAGGGTGACACGCGCTGGATCCATCGCTCGGCCTACGACCTGATGGACTACCAGCCGGCAGCACACGAGTCGACGTCGAAGATGCCCAAGGGACGAGCGTTGTACGGAGGCCTGCCGGCGCAGCTCGACGACCCGACCTCCTTCGCCTCCCGGCTGAGCCGCATCCTCGACGTGAGGTCGCGTCACGGCATCGCCACCGCGCGCCAGCTCGACGTGCCCGCGGTGTCGCACAAGGCCATGATCGTGATGATCCACGAGGTGGAGAAGGGGCAGCAGGTGACGGTGCTGAACTTCTCGACCGAGCCGATCTCGGGCACCGTCCTGTCGCGCACCATCACCCCGGGGAGCATCGTCACCGACCTGATGACCGATGCCGTCGTCGGTGAGGTCGACGACCTGCACAGCCTCCACGTCGACCTCGCGCCCCACGAAGGCAAGGCCCTGCTGCTGGTGGCTCCGACGGGCACCGGGCGATGACCCGGTCGACCTACCAGGGTCCGGAGACGGTGCGCAGGTGCGCTCCCCGCTCCCGGCGCGCCCACCGCCTGCAGCTCTGAGGAGCGAGATGGACCCTCCGCCCTCGTGGTCGGACGCCGCACGCGGCGTCGGCCCGTCAGCCCGTCGGGCAACCCCCTCGTGAGCGAGACGCTGCTGCGTCAAGGGCACGACGACGAGGGAGTCGACGGGGGGGTGCTCACTGCCTGTCGAGAGGCCATGAGGGTCGCCGAAGCCGACGGCGCCGGCGTCTCCCTCGTGTCGGCGAACGGTCAGCACCTCACCCTGTGCAGCACCGACGG
Organism: Actinomycetota bacterium; assembly: GCA_030853445.1. Classification (GTDB taxonomy): domain Bacteria; phylum Actinomycetota; class Actinomycetes; order Actinomycetales; family Dermatophilaceae; genus Lapillicoccus. The sequence continues at coordinate 9,025 of JALYVC010000091.1, forward strand.
TGTCTCGCGGGCGGTCGAGGACCTGCAGCTGACGCTCGGCGAGGGGCCATGCGTCGATGCCGTACGGTTCGGCATCCCGGTGCTCCGTGACGACCTGTCGAGTGCGGTGAACCAGATGCGGTGGCCGGGATTCGCCCCCGAGGCGGTGGCGGCGGGGGTGCGCGCCCTCTATGCCTTCCCTCTGCGTCTCGCGGGGGTCACGCTGGGGACGATGGACCTCTACCGCTCCTACCCGGGCCCGCTGTCCGCCCGCGCGCGCCGTGAGACGCTCGCGGCGCCCTCCGACGTCACCTACACCGTGCTCACCGACCGGGGCGTCGCCGCCCTGGTCACCGACCCCTTCTCCGCCGAGGACGACCCCTCGGGGTCGGACCCCGCCTCGGGCGCCTACCACCACTTCCAGGTGCACCAGGCCACCGGCATGGTCACCATCCAGGCCGGGGTCGACCTCGACCGGGCGCTGCTCCTGCTTCGAGCCCGCGCCTTCTCCAGCCGACGCCCACTGCTCGACGTCGCTCGCGACGTGCTCGAGGGCCGAGTCCGCATCACCCAGGAGGACTGACCATGAATGCCACCAGCGGCACCACAGACCCCGGGGGCACCAGGGGCACCAGGGAGACCGGCCCGGGTGGGGAGGCGGCGACCCGGGAGGCCCTCATCATCGACACCTTCGTCACCCTCGCCGACACCCTCGTCGACGACTACGACGTGGTGGGCATCCTGGACATGCTCGTGCGCCGGTGCGTGGAGCTGCTGCCGGTCGCGGCGGCGGGGATCCTCCTGGACGACCAGGCCGGCCACCTCGCCGTCATGGCCTCCTCAAGCGAGGAGACCCGCCTGCTCGAGATCTTCCAGCTGCAAAACGCCCAGGGCCCCTGCCTCGACAGCATCCACAGTGGGAGCGTCGTCGTCAGCAGCGACCTCGAGGCCGACGTGGACCGGTGGCCCGCCTTCGCGCCCGCCGCCCTCAGCTCAGGCATCCGAGCCGTGACAGCGCTGCCGCTGCGGCTGCGTGCCACGGTGATTGGCGGCCTCAACCTCTTCCTCACGGACACGGTCTTCCTCACGCAGGCCGAGGTCCGGCTCGCCCAGGCCCTGGCCGACGTCGCGTGCATCGGGATCCTCGAGTGGCGCTCCACCGACGAGACCCGGCGGGTCGCCGAGCAGCTCCAGCGCGCGCTGGACAGCCCGGTGGCGATCGAGCAGGCCAAGGGCATCCTCCTCGAGCGACACGGCCTGACGATGCAGGCGGCGTTCGACGCTCTCCGCTTGCATGCCCGCAACCACAACGCGAAGCTCACCGAGGTGGCCCAGTCCGTCATCCGGGGCGAGCTCGACACCCCGTCGACGCCACTCGTGCGCTGAGCCGCCGACGCGACCGCTCTCCGGTGCCTTCGGGTGCGGTCGGCTGAGCCGCGGCTACGACGATCCGCGTAGCAACCCTGCGTCGATCGCCGGGGGTCACGGCGGCATGCGCGCCTGACACTGTGAGATCGGTATCGGGGAGTGGCGCAGGCGAGGGAGCACGGTCATGGGTCGGTCACGTCGGCACGGGCACGCGGTCGCCTCCAGGTTGGCGGCCACAGCGACGACAGGCAGTCTCGCTCTCGCCATGGCTGCCCTGGTCGCCTCCGGCCCGGCCACGGCGGCGAGCCCGCCTCCCTTCCTCTACGTCGGGGGCACGACCTGCTCCGATACGGGTGCCGGCGCCCAGACGCTGCCGTTCTGCACCATCGCCAAGGCCGGCAAGGTCGCGTTGGCCGGGCAGACCGTGCTCGTCGCGTCAGGGGTCTACACCGACGAGGTCTTCCCCTGGCACTCGGGCACTGCGGGATCACCGATCACGTTCCAGCCGGTCCCCGGTGCCACCGCTCAGATCGTGGGGGCGAAGCACGGCTTTACCATCTCGAACCAGAGCTGGATCACCGTGTCGGGCTTCACCATCTCCGACTCGATCAGCAACGCCATCTACGTCTACAACGCCACTGGCGTCACCCTGACGAACAACACGGTGCGCACCTCCGGTCGACGGGTGTCGGGCAGCTCGGCCTACGGCATGTACCTCAACGCCATGACCGGCTCGGTCGTGGGCGGCAACCTGGTGACGGATAACTCGGCGTCGGGCATCTACCTCACGAACGCCGCGGCCGGCAACCTGATCACGGCCAACGAGGTCTCGTTCAACGCCTACGGCTATGTCCGCAACGCGGTCGGCATCGACCTCCGGGCACCCGGCAACGTGGTGGAGGGCAACCGGGTGCACGACAACGAGGACTCCGGCATCCAGTCCTACCCGGGCGGCAACAACAACGTCATCGTCGACAACGTCGCTTACCACAACAAGGGATTCACCACGACGCGGCTGAGCAACTGCAGTGCGCCACCCACCGGCAACACGACCGGTTGCATCACGGGCGACCACGGCATCGACGACTTCGCGGTGACCGGGAGCAGCATCATCGGCAACGATGTCTACGACAACGTGGCCGCCGGGATCAACCTCGAGGGCCTGACGCCGGGCACCCCCAGCGGGTTCGTCTTCGCCAACAACATCGCGGTCGACAACGCGTCCTCGTGCCCCGACGGGGCCGGTGGAACCGTCAAGTGCCCGAGGACGAGGGGAAACATCCGGGTCGACTCCACGTCGCAGCTCGGCACGTCGCTCGACCGCGACCTCGTCGCCCTGGTGGCACCGGTGATCGCCGGCACCACCGCCACGATGATGGTGTGGGGTTCGACGTCCTACACCTCGATGGCGGCCTTCGCTGCCGCGACGGGCCAGGAGGCGCACGGGTTGCAGGCCGATCCCCTCTGGGTCGGCCCGACCGCGGGTGACTTCACGCTGGGGTCCGGCTCGCCGGCCATCGACTCCGCCGACTCCGCCGCCCCCGGCCAGCGGGTGCTGGATGCCGCCGGGCGCACTCGCGTCGACGACCTCAGCGTGGTCGACACCGGGGTGGGCACGCGCACCTACGACGACCGCGGCGCCTACGAGCACCAGCCCCCCGACACTGCGCCCGGCGCCCCCGCTGGTCGGGCCACGCCGTCCGCCCTCGCCGGGTTCACCCTCGGTTCCGGGCCCACTACCGTGGGCCCGTCGGCGACGACGTCAGGATCGCCGTCGACGACCTCCTGCTCACTGCTTCGCGCGCTGGTGTCGGACGTCGACTCCGCGACGCGCTCGGCCGCTCGTCCAGCCACCCTCGCCGCACTGCGCGTGCGCTCCGGCGCCCTGGCCCGTCTGCGCGTGACCGACGACGCCCGCGAGCAGGTGCAGAACCTGAGCGACGACCTCGCCGCCTACCGCGCGGCCACCATCGTGGGCTCGGTGACGCGCAGCAGCGACCTTCGCCCGATGATCGGCGACCACCTCAGCTCACTACGCCGCATGTGTGGTCGCTGAGGAGGCCGATCAGGTCACCACGAGCCCCGCGGGTGAGCGACATCCGTCAAACGACGTAGCCCGCCTCCCCCCGAGTGGCGGTGCCGGGGGGAGCCCGGTCAGCGCATCGTCTAGCCATGACCGCGCCACTCGTCACCTCCCTCGGACATGCGGGCCTGCGCATCGACGCACCGGGTCTGCGTCTGCTGTGCGACCCGTGGATGTCGCCAGGCGGGGCCTTCCTCGGCTCGTGGTTCCCCTTCCCCGACAACGCCCACGTACGCACCCCGCAGATGCTCGACGTTGACTGGGTGGCGATCTCGCACGAGCACCTCGACCACCTCGACCTGCCGCTGCTGCGGGGGTTGGCCCCGTCCGTGCGCATCGTCATCCCGCGCTATCCGTCGCGCGAGATGCGCAACCGTCTGGCGGGAGCCGACATCTCGAACGTCGTGGTCGAGCTCGACGCCTGGCAGCGCCTCGCCCTCAACGACAGGGGCGCCTGGGTGACGGTCATCCCGGAGCGCAGTCCGATGTGCCACGACGCCGCCATCCTGGTCCACACGGGTGGGTACTCGGTGCTGCACACGAATGACGCGCGCCTCAGCGTCAGCCAGCTTCGTCGCGCCCATTCCGAGGTGGGTGGCGTGATCGACCTCATGGGCGTGCAGATGTCGGGCGCTTCCTGGCACCCGATCTGCTACGACTACCCACCAGAGGTTGCGAGGCAGATCAGCTCGGAGAAGCGGACCGGCAAGTTCCGCGCGGTCACCCGGCTGCTGCGGGCCGCTCCCCCGAAGGTCGTCATCCCTTATGCGGGGCCCCCCTGCTTCCTCGACCCCGCCCTGTTCCACCACAACGCCGCGATACGCGCTCCGGGGATCTTTCCCGACCAGACGCAGGCGCTCGCCTTCCTGCATGAGCGCCTGCCGGACCAGGCCACCGACTACCTCCTCCCGGGCGACGCGATGCGGGCGGGTTCGGTCACGGTCGAACGCGATTCGCACTGGGAGGGGTTCTCGTTCGACGACACCGACGGCTACTTGCGGGCCTACGCCGACCGCCGCAAGGAAGAGATCGCGGGCGTCTACGCCGACCTGGCCGACCCGCCCCTCGAGAGCCGCCTGGGCGAACGCTTCCGGGAGCACTTCCTCGATCTGGGAGCGTTGTCCGACTACTTCCTGAGCCGTATCGGCATGACGGTGCGTTTCAAGGTGCTGGGCCGTGCCGGGGGCGAGTGGGACGTCCGACTCGGTCCGGACACGACGGCGGTCGATCTGGGGCCGTCCGGGGTGAGACCGGGCTATCACCTCACCGTTCAGGCCAGGTGGCTGGACGCCGTGCTGACCGGTCGCGCTCAGTGGGAGGACCTCTTCCTGTCGTTGCGCATCCGGGCCAGCCGCGACCCCGACGTCTACAACGACTACCTGGTCGGACTGCTCAAGCATGCCGACCAGGACGCGCTCGAGGCGATCGAGACCTACGAGGCCACGCGCGACCCCGACGAGACCGTGGTGCTCACGGACGGGTCGACGGAGTACCTCGTCAGCCGGTACTGCCCCCACGCGGGAGAGGACCTGCAGCACGGGGGGGTCGTGCACGCCGGGGTACTGCGGTGTCTGGGGCACAACTTCGACTTCGACCTCGAGACCGGCACCTGCCTCAACGCGCGTTGCGACCCGCTCAGGGTCAGCACCGTGGCCCCCTCGCTCAGGGGCCAGTCAGCAGGTAGACCCCGGTCTTGACCAGCACGGACACGGTACGAGGCAGGCTGGGGGAACGCAGGTACGACGCGTCCACGCTCACCCGCCGGGGCACCACGTGCTCGAGGTACCACCACTCCGGGTCGAGTTGCACCGCCTGCGCCACGGGTGCCTCCACGCAGGGCTCGAGCACCCTGGCGTCGCGCAGCCTGAGCTGCGCCGGTCCGGTCAGGCCCGGGGTGTGCTGCAGCACCCACCGGCAGTCGGGGGGATAGCGGGCAGCCAGCTCGACGGTCTCGGGTCGCGGTCCCACGAGGGTCATCTCTCCTCGCAGCACGTTGAGCAGCTGCGGCAGCTCGTCGACCGAGGTGCGTCGGAGCACCTCCCCCACCCGGGTGACCCGGGCGTCTCCACGCACCGTGATGTCGGGCCCGGGCGTGCCGGCCGTCATGGTGCGCAGCTTGAGGATCGTGAACGGCTTGCCACGCGCCCCAACCCTGCTCTGGCGGAACAGCACCGGCCCGGGGCTGGTCCGTCGGATCGCCACGGCGGCCACCGCGAGCAGGGGCGTTGCCAACAGCAGGGCGACCACGGCGACTCCGATGTCGAGGCCTCTTCTCGCGCGACTCAGCGTCAGGTCGGCCGGCGGGGCCGGCTGCACGGCCGCGGCCCGCTCGTTCACCCTGTGCCGGCTGCGACGAGGACGACGTCGAACTGGACCGATGCGTTGGCGACGTCGTGGGCGAGGTCCACCTGCAGCGAAGACGGGGTCATGTGGGTCCACAGCTTCACTCCTTCGACCCGGCGTTCCTGCAGGGCCCGGGTCAGGGCGTTGGGTCGGCCGCCTGGGTCGGTGATCGTCACGAGCTGGCCCTGGTAGTTCTGCGCCCAGGTCCAGATGTCGACGGCGTGTGCCCCGGCGGCCAGCGGAAGGTCGACGTAGGTGTGCACGTCAGCCTCCGCCTGGACCGCCGTGTAGGGGTAGGGGCCAGCGCGGGCGAGGGCCTTGCGCGCCTGCAACGTGACCCGGGTGCCCCAGCGGCGGACCGCCTCACGCCAGACGAGACGCATGGCCTCGTCGCGTGACGAACCCTGCTCGGCGTAGAACGTGACGTCGCGCAGGCCAGCGCTCAGGTCGACGACGTCGAGGGCACCCGTCGCCACGTAGGAGTCGATGGCCGCCAGCGACGCGGCCGGGTCGCTTAGCCGAGCAGACGCGCCACAGACCTTCATGGCGGCCGTAGCTCCGGCTGTCCATGAGAGACAGCCGAGCTCAGGCACGACCACGTCGATCAGGACCTTCGTCGTGGGCTGAGCCGCGTGGATGTCGTGGGCGGCCTGGACCACGAGGGCGCGCGCCGTGTCTGGCGTCGTGCCATCGTGGTATCCCAGCTCGTCGGCGATCTTGATGCCGCGAACGCCCCTCCGGCGGGCCAGGTCGAGCGAGATCGCGAGGACCTGCTTGTAGCGGTCGGGCCCGGCCAGATACGCCTTGACCACGTCGGCCTCCACCCAGACGCCGACGCCGCGAGCGACCAGGGCGTTGGCCAGCTTGACGTACGGGGAGGCGGCCACCGTCTGCGACCCGAGAGAACCGGCTGCGCCGACGTGTGCGTCGGCCACCCCGTCGCACGCACCAAGCAGGGCGCCGACGAGGACGAGTGCCGCGGCATGGTGGCCTCGCCCTCTCACTTTCCTCACCTCTGGCGATGTGGTCACCCCTCTCACCCCGGACCCCGCAGCAGCCGCTGCAGCACCAGCAGGAGGGTCAGATCCGTGACCGCGTAGGCGACGGCGCTGGCCACCGCGGCGCCCAGGATGCCGAACGAGGGAATGAGCAGCAGGTCGAGGCCCAGGGTCAGCACCAGACCCACTCCCTGCACCATCGAGTTCGTGCCGGGTCTCCGCGTGCCGAGCAGGTAGCCGCTCGCGAGGCCGCCCGCCGGCGACGCCACGAGACCCACCACGATGACGACGGCCGGAAGGACCGAGCCGATGAACTCGTGTCCGTAGAGCGCGGGCAGCACCGGCCGCGCCGCCACAGCGACCCCGGCCGCTGAGACCAGCCCCAGTGCGAGCAACCACGGCAGCTGGTGCCGCACCGCCCGGGCCGACGAGACGGCCCCTCGACGGGCAATGCGTGGGTAGCTGACCCACGTGACAGCCAGAGCCGGGACCTTGACGAGCTCCGCGAACTTCGAGGCGACGGCGTAGACCCCCAGGGGCCCCGGGCCGGCCAACGAGCCGAGGATCAGGAAGTCGAGTCGGAGGTTGAGGAGCCCCACGACGCCTCCGACCTGTCCCCGCATCCCGAAGGCGACGATGTCGCGGGCCAGCTCGGGGTCGGGCCGCCCGCCGAGTCGCATCCCGCGCCGGTGGACCTGCCGTCCCAGGCGCGCCCAGGTGCCACCGGCGACCACGAGATCCGCTGCGATGAGCGCCACGACCAGCAGCAGCGGTCCCCGCAGCCCGAGGAGGTAGACCAGCGCGTAGGCCGGGAGGAAGGCGGCCTCCTCGGCGCCGGTGACGACGTTGGCACCGTACTGGTCGTCCAGGCCCTGCAGGCTGGCTTTGCCGACCGCGACGGGAAGCTGGGTCGCCACGCTGACTCCCGCGAGCAGCATCACCGTGGCCGTGGTGGTCGGCATGACGATGTCGTGGATCACCGATAGCAGCACGAACCACGCCGCCGCGCCCAGCGTCATCCCCGCGGCGAGCACCACCAGGATCGTCGGCCACAGGCCCGGCTCCTCCCGGTGCGGCCCGGCCAGGAAGTACCCCATCGCGCCGGGCAGCCCCGACGCCGCCAGCACTCCGACCAGACCGGGAAGGACCCGCAAGAGCGCAAGGACACCCACGTCGGCCGCGCCCCCCACCCGGGCGACCACGATCGTGCCGACCCCGAGGGCCACGACGGCGACGAGGCGCGCGGAGACGTTGGCGAGCACGGCCCAGCCCGGGACGCCGAGGCGACGGCGTCGGGGGACACTCCGCGACGGAGTGAGCACCTCAGGTCCCCTGCGTCGTGGTCGACCGTGCGTGTTCGGCGCGCTGCTGGATCAGGTCGAGACCGGCCACGAGTCCGAGGTACGCCCACAGGTGACGGAAGTGGAGCACCTCGTAGAACGCCCCCGAGACCAGGAACGCGATCCCCAGGCACACGAGGTACTGCGGCGCCGCGACCTGCCCCGCCCTCGGTGCGGGTGCCGCACGGCCGCGGACCCCGGCGACGCGGCCGAGTCTCACAGCAGCCGTGGCGAGCAGGACCACCAGCCCCACACCGCCCACGATGCCACGCTCGACCAGCGTGGCGACGTAGTCGTTGTGGGCCTCCTTGACGTAGGGGGCCGGGATGTCGGCGAGGGTCGGCCTGGTGCGGCTGGGTCCTACCCCGACCAGGTTATGGGTCCAGAACAGCTGGGAGCCCTCGGCGAACAGGGCTTCACGTTCCTTGCTGGACTCGTCGCTACGGCCGAGGGAGTCGTGCAGCACGGGCCCACTGGACGCTGCAGCCTCCCGCAGGGCAGTCACGTCGACGGTCCGGTCCAGGACCCCGAGGGCCAGCAACACCAGTACGGCCAGGCCCAGTGCGGCCAGCGGCCCCCGCGAGCGACGCAGAGCCACCACCCAGCCCACGATCACCCCGATGACGGTGCCGAGGGCGGCGCCGTTCGACCCCGTGAACACGATCGCGAGGACGATCAGGACGATGCCGAGGGTGCGCGCCACGGGCGAGCGGGGATGCCGTGAGGCGAGCACGATGAAGAGGCAGGCGACGAAGTAGTTGCCGGCCAGGTTCGGGTCACCGAAGGTGAGCGACGCACGGGACCCGTCGGCGAGGGTCTGCCCGGCGAGCCAGGAGATGCCTGCGAGCCGGCCGGTCACGAGGACTGAGGCCCAACCGATTCCGCTCCAGCACCAGGCGGCACACACCAGTCGCACCAACGAGGGATCGACGAGCAGGGCAGTCGCGAGGACCCCTGCCCACAACAGCAGGAACGCGTCCTGGGCGAGCACGGTGGTGGAGTGGATCTCGACCGTCGCCAGAGCGGCCGCGGCTCCGGCCGTCATGAGCAGCCACACACCGGCGGCATAGGGCAGTCTCAGGCGGATCCGGTGTCGCAGCAGCCAGCCCGACACGCCGATGATCGCGAAGAGGATGGGCAGGTCGGCCGGGGAGATGTTCCCGGGCGCTGCGGGCACCAGCAGTGGCATGGCGGCGATCGCGATGGCGAGCACCCGGCGCAGTGCCACCGAGGCGACGGGACGTTCCACCGGGGCGGGCCGCTCGGCCGACCGGTCATGGACAAAGAGGGTGGCGCTCACGAGCCCACCTCCGACAGCAGGAGCGCGTGCTCACGGGCGAACCCTTCGTGGTCGCTGAGGGCCGCGACCTCACCCAGGCCGACGAGCAGGGCCGCTCGCCACCACCCCGGTGCGGGGTGTCGTTCACCCGTCGATGATGACCCTTCGATGAACGACGCGACGACGTCGGCGTACCAGCTCGGCGATTGCAGGAGAGACCGCACCGGTTCACCCCAGGTCCCGGCTGTGAGTCCGGGATGGCCGTTCACCGTCGTGCCGGGTCGGGTGTGGCGGTCGAGGTACAGCGTGTAGGCCAGGGCGAACCGCACCCGGTCCCAGAGCCCGGATCCGCCGAACCGCGTGTGTTCCCAGTCGATCACCCCCGTGACGATTCCCTTCGAGCCGAGGAGGTTGCCGCACCAGAAGTCACCGTGCACCACGCGACCGAGGGCCAGCGGCCCCACCTCCTCGCGGGCCCGGAGGCACACCTCTGCGGCTCGTCGTCCCCCGTCGTCGTTCGGCCACCGCGCCGCGATCCGCTCGGCCAGAGCCAGCTCGGGGACGGCCGGGACCCTTATCGCGTGCAGCCGGGCCAACCACTCTGCAGCCGCAGTGAAATCGGCCGCCACGAGCCGTCGACGTCCGGTGTGCCGCCACGAGTGGTAGCCAACGGTCATCGGTCGGCCGCGGGCGACGGTGGTCACCAGCACGGTCGCGGCCGGCGAGTCGTGCACGGCGAGACAGCGGGGAACGGTGCCCCCGACGCGTCCGGGGTCGAGGGCCACCAGCCGCACCAGTGCCTCGGCCTCGGTGCGCACAGCATCTGCGGCTGTGGGGGTCAGGGCCACCTTCGCGGCCACGGTCGGCGTGTCGTGACCGTGGGGGATCGCGAGGACGACGGCCTTGGGGTTCGCGTCACGCGACATGGCGACGACGACGAGCCGAGCCGGCCCGGGCGTGAGGTGCGCCGCAAGCACCTCGCGAACCACCCTGAGGTCGAGTGCCGCCCTAGGGGTCCGGGTGGGGGTGCTCATGGTCGGTGGGCGACCACCAGGCGCCCGGCGATGAGGTGGCCGGCCCAGGACAGGAACGGGCGGTGCCGGGCGGCCCGGGTCACCAAGGTGATCGCCAGTGAGCCCGTCGTGCGCCCGGGCGGCACGGTCGCGAAGGTACTCCAGAACCAGCGCATGCTCGCGCCGGCATCCTCGACGACGAAGGCAGGCGCGCGCAGGCTGGGCAGTACGAGCAGCTCACGGTCGACGACCAGCCCGGCGTCACAAGCCAGGCGGCGCAGCCGGTGCGGGCTCAGCCGCGCACCATCCACGAGCACGACCTGCTCACCGACCCCGACCCGCCGCCGGAGGTCTGCCTCGTCGCACTCGCCCCTGACCATCGTCGTTCCGGCCGGCACGAGCACCGCCACCGCCACGTCGAGGGCGTTCACGACGCTCGACCCCAGCGAGGAGCCGCGAGTGGGGACCGGCGCTCACCAGCACCGTCAGGTGTGTAGACGTCGGCGAGGAGCTCACCGAGAGCCCTGGCGTCATAGCGCTCTCCGAGCATCGCGCGCGCTCGGGTCACCCAGGCTGCGGCCTCACGGGGATGGGTCACGGCGTGGTCGAGGGCGCGGGCCAACGAGGCGGCATCCATGGGGGGGACGAGCAGACCGGTCACCCCGGGGACGACGACGTCGGGAACGGCGTTGACCGCGGTTGCCACGACGGGGATGCCGCACTGCTGCGCCTCGACGATCGCGCAGGGTAGTCCCTCGTAGCGACTCGACATCGCGAAGACGTCGAACGCGGGCAGCAGCCTCGGCACGTCGCCCCGGTTGCCAAGCAGCATCACCCGGTCACCGAGGCCTCGACGACGGGCCAGCTCGCGCGTCTGCTCGAGCAGCGGGCCGTCACCCACCCAGACGAGCGTGGCCCGCGAGGACATCGCAGCCAGCGCCGACACCATCACCTCAGGGGCCTTCTGGACGTCCAGCCGCCCGACCGTGCCGATCACGGTCGCTGTGTCACCCAGCCCGAGCAGAGCTCGCGCCCGCGCCCGGGAGACCAGCGAGGCAGTGACCTCGGGCGGCTCGACAGCGGGACCTATGGTGACGATCTGCTCGGGCCTGGCGATGTGCCGTCGCACTGCCTCGACGGCCACCGCCGTGCCGACGGCGAGATAGGTGGTGGTGACCCGCGACAGCCGGCGCTCGGTTCGCACGTAGGCCTGACGCATCGGTGCGGGCTGGAAGTCGTGCCATGGGAAGCCGTGCAGGGTGTGCACGATCGTCGGGACTCCCGCCCGAGCGGCCGCCATCCGCCCCAGCACCCCGGCCTTGGCGCTGTGGGTGTGCACGACGTCTGGACGTCGGTCGCGCACGAGGTCGACGAGCGCGCGGTAGGCCCTTGCGTCCTGACCCGGGCTGATCGGTGACACGAGGTCGGGCACCACCACGACCTCGAGACCGGCGGCACGGGCCACCTCGAGCAGCCCGTCTCCCGACCCGACGACCAACGTGCCGGTGAAGCGTCCCCCCGGCAGGTTGACCGCTCCGCGCACCGCGACACCTCCCGCCCCGGCCTCGCAGCGGGTGATGATGTGCATCACGTGCGCGGTCATGGGCTGCCCTCTCTCTGTGGCGATCTCTGGGTCAGTCCCCAGCCCTCGGCCAGGTCGACGATCCGGGCGAGGGAGGCATCCGGGCGGGAGGCCAGGACGACCTCTGCACAGCGCACCTGCCGGGTCAGGCGACGCGCCCGGTCGTCGACAGCGGGATGGGCGGGGCCGAGACCGGTGCCCAGAGCGAGCGTCGCAGCGAAAGCCCAGTAGCGCCGCAGCTCCCCCGCGGCGTACGTGCCGGCGGTGAGGGTCCGGGCCGCGATCTCGGCCGACACGGGACGAACCGTGGTGCGGGCCTCGCTGCCTCGACTGAGCACCAGAAGGAGCGAGGGCCACAGGGCGGGCTCCCTCACCACCCATGGCTGCTCGACCCGGCCGTGTGGCATCGTGACGCGTTGGAGACGGGGACGAAGATGGTGCTGATGGCGTCCCACCCCGGCCTCGACCCGCACGGGTTCGGCGAGACCGTGCACCAGACCCGACTCGTAGGTGCAGAGGTTGTCGCTCACGGGGATGCCGTCGTCCGGGGCCAACCCGTGCAGCAGGGTGGACTTGCCCACTCCCCCGGGGCCGGCCAGCACGACACCGGACGCACCGATCCGGGCGGCAGAGACGTGCAGCGGCACGGCGCCGTGCCGGGCCCCGGCCCACCACAGCGCGGGGTACTGCAGCAGGGCCGCCCGCCAGAGCAGCTCGGTCCGAGCGGGGTCAACGAGGTGGAGAGCCCTGTGCCGAACGGCAGGACGCGCGCGGACCGTGACGGTGAGCCCACTCGATGACGGATCGACGAGCAGGTCCAGCCCGCTGCCGCACGCATCCACGAGGATGACCCGGCTTCCGTCGCCGCAGGCCCCCCTGGTCACCGGGCGGAGGCCAGGCAGGCTGAAGGCGTCCGTCGAGGACTCCACTCGGACGCGGATGTCGGGGGCCACCGCGCCGCCCAGGGAGCCGTCGTACCGTTCGTCCGGGGTCCGGCTCATCGGGCCGCCCAGTGCACGGTCGACCACGCGCGCCCACGACGGCGAGTCGGTCTCGACCTCGATCTCCAGTCCACAGCTGCGGGCGCGCACGATCACGACGTCCTCCGCGCCTTCGTGGCGATCAGTGCGCCCGGCCCCGAGGGCTTCACCGTGGTGGCCCGATCGGTAGCGGGGGCGGTCGAGGCGTGGGCGGCGGCGTCCGTGCCGGCCCCGGCGCCGTGACCTGCGGTCGGTCGCAGCAGCCTCGACAGCAGTCCCGGCCAACGGAAGGTGAGCACACCGACCATCGGCCAGCCCAGGACGTTCGTCCGCTCCCGAAGCTCCTCCAGGCGCCGTTGCGGCTGTACTGAGGCCGAGAGTGCGACCACGACGACCGAACCGTGGTCGATGTCGACGTCGTCGAGGTCCGCCACGGGGTGCAGAGCATCGATGTGGTGCTCGACACGCAGCCCCGTGAGCGCCTCCAGCTCCCAGGAGATCCGGGCAGCCAGCCATTCGTCACGGGGGTCGACCGGCAGCAGGAGCAGCATCTGGCCGCGTGACCGCCTCATGATGAGGGCGGCGGAGGCAGCGAAGTCGCGAAGAACCGCGGCACTGGCCCTCGTGGTCAGGTCGAGCTTGGCCAGGTGTCCGAGCGACGGACAGCGCAGCTCGGTGGCGATCCACCGTCGCCCCCGGATGCGGGGCCGCAGCGACTCGGCGACGGCCACGATGCCCAGGCTCACGAGGAGCCCGGCGAGACCGGCCAGGGCCGCGAGCTGGGGCACCCTGTCGGGGAGCGGTCCTGCCGCCGGTCGGGCCGGGTCGAGCAGCCCGATGGACGCGTGGGAGGGCGCGGCCAGCAACAGGTCCGAGCGCTGCCGGAGCAGGTCGGCCAACGTCGGTGCACCGGCCGCGATACGGGCCTGAAGGGTGAGCACCTCCCCCGGTGACGCATTCGCCAGCTGGCTGATCAGGGCGTCGCGGTCCTTGGTCACCGCATCGATCTGCTTGGCCAGGGAGAGCGCGGCATTCGCGTCGCTCTGGTGTGAGACGTTCGAGTAGCTGAGGGCCTGCTGGACCAGCGAGTCGACCGCGATGACGGAGCGGTCGGAGCTCGTCGTCACGACGGCCACGTCGTTCACGGCCGACACCCCGACCCTCGTCACCGTGATCGCCGTCGTGGCGAACTGCACCGGGTCGCCGGAGATCCCCGCCGCCGACATCGCCTTCTCGACCAGGCTCGGGGTGGTGACCACGCCGAGCAGCAGCTGGGTTGCTGCGTCGGCCTGGACGTTGGTGCCGGCGAGGCCGCCGGACATCTGGACCCGCGCCACTGCGGGGTAGAGCGGCGCCTGCCGTGCGCCATAGGAGGCGGCTCCCACGGCCGGAAGGACCACGAGGAGACCGATCACCCACCAGTAGCCTCCGACCACTCGTCGGAAGGCCTCGTCGATGCGCATGGGGAGACTCTCTTTCTGGAGGGCTAGTGCAGGACGGCGAAGGGGCGCATGCGCGCGACGGGACGCACGATCCCATGGCTGGTGAGCACCGACAGGGCTGCGTCCACCCCTGCGTCGTCGACGTGGGACGCCCGGGCGGGGGCGGTGTCGTCGTAGCGGAACCGCAGTGTGTACCGGCCCTGTCGGTCGGAGGCAGAGGTGCCGTTCGTCGTGAACTGGTCGATGACGGTGCCTGCCCCGTGGCAGGCAGAGTGCAGGCTCTGGGCGCTGGCCGTTCCGGATACGGCTAGGTACGACGACGTGCGGTGCGTGCCGGGCAGCAGCACCGCCTGGCCGGTCTGGGCGAAGGTCGTGCCGAGCGGCATCAGCTCGGCGGGGTAGGCCCGGCAGGAGTTGTGCCGGTGGACGACAGCTCGCTGGCCGGCGACGACCTCCTCGTAGATCGAGTTGTGGGGGGAGTCGACGACCAGCTGACCCGGCGCCCCACCGAAGGCCTCGACGGCGAGGGTCCTCAGGGCTTGGTAGGTGACCATCCGAAAGGCGTAGCCGTAGTTCATCGCCGCCGCGTTGGCCAGCATCAGACGCTGCCCCTCGTCGGAGTCGAGGCTCACCGGTGGGCAGGCCGAGGTGAAGAAGAGGCGCATGCGCTCGCGCACCTGTTCCACCGACCGGGCCGTGGACAGGTGGAAGAGCGGTTTCTGGATCGCCATCGCCGCCCGCATTACCCGGGCCGTGTCACGGCGGCGGGCGAAGAGGTGCCCGATCTCACCCGTGAGCACTCCGCCACCGGCGTGGTACTGCAGCGTCACCTGTCCCTCCCGAACTCCCAGGAGCTCGGCGGCATCCGGGTCGAGGATCTCCTCCACCTGTTGGAGCTCGACGAAGTGGTTGGTCGGCCCGACCGTGCCGAAGCGCAGCCGGGCGAGCTGCCAGGTCAGGGCCGGCATCTCCGCCGTGAGACGCTCAGCACCTCCCCACGCACGCAGGTCGAGTCCGCCGAGCTCCTCGACCCGCTCGAGCTCGGCCGCGTCCATGCCATAGCGGTCGACCGCGAACGACGCACCCTGGGTGGCCGCGGCGATCACGTCGCGGTAGGAGAGGTCACGCCGGTTGGTCGTCGGGTAGGGGTATCGTTCCCGGACCCGTCGGTAGAAGTCGGCCACCGCCGACTCGGTCGGCCGGTCGCAGCCCAGGGCGATCAGGGCCATGCCGCAGTTGACCGACGAGCTCGTCAGGGTCGGCCTGATCGTGCCGACCGTCGCCACCGCGATGCTGGAGGGCATCTCCATCGCCGACTTGTGGTGGAAGTCGGGCAGCACCACCGGCGGCGCCGCCAGGTCCATGCCGAGGGTCGATGAGGTCAACGAGTCGACCAGGGCCTGGTTCGCAGGAAGCTGCTCGCTGTCGAAGACGCGTGTGGGATAGCGAGCCGTGCCGCTGGCCGCCTCGTCGCCCCGTCCGGAGATGACGTCGATCCTCATGCGGGACTCCTTCCCGGTCGGGTGGTCGGCGTGGGCATCAGTAGTCGTCCGGGTACGGAGCCGACCGGACGAGGTCGAGGGCGGGACGTACGTCGGGGTGGTAGACCGGGAGCGCCTCCCGCAGCAGCTCGCGCACCTCCTCTACCGCGTTGCGGTGGGCGGCGTCGTACAGCGCCGCCATCCGGGTCTCGAAATCGACGTGGGGCTGGACGGCCTGGGCGCCGAAGATCCGCGGGTGGGCTGTGGGGAGGCACTCCTCGGTCTCACTGAAGAGCGACTCGTGCAGCTTCTCTCCCGGGCGCAGTCCGGTGAAGCGCATCTTCACGTCGGGGACGCCGAGCTGCCGGGCGAAGTTGGCCACGAGGTCGACGATGCGCACCGGTGAACCCATGTCGAGCACGAAGGTCTCGCACCCTTTCGTCAGCAGGGTGGCCTCGAGGACGAGCCCGACGGCCTCCTCGATGGTCATGAAGTAGCGCGTGACGTCGGGGTGGGTCACCGTCACGGGGACTCCAGCAGCCAGCTGGGCCAGGATCACGGGCAGCAGCGACCCGCGGCTGCCGAGCACGTTCCCGAAGCGCACCGCCGACAACACCGTGCGGCCACCCGAACGCATCCGACCCACCTGTTCGGCCAGCGCCTTGGTGGCGCCGAGCACCGACGTCGGGTCAGCGGCCTTGTCGGTCGAGATCACGACGACGCGTTCCACGCCGAACTCCACGGCAGCCCGCAGGACGTTGTCGGTGCCCTGGACGTTCGACTTCACGCCTTCGCACGGATGCTGCTCGAGCATGGGCAGGTGCTTGAGGGCTGCCGCGTGGAAGACCACGTCGGGGCGGTACTCCCTCATGACCTGCCGCATCCGGTCGGCGTCGCGGATGTCCGCGACGACAGCGTCCTGGGCGTCGAGGAACGCCTCCCCCTGGAGCTCGAGCTGGAGCCGGTGCAGGTTGGACTCGTCGTGGTCGAGCATGACCAGCTGAGAAGGCACGAACCCGTTCAGCTGCCGGCACAGCTCACTCCCGATGGAGCCCCCGGCCCCCGTCACGAGGACCGTTCTCCCCTCGATGATCTCGGCCACTGCGAGCGAGGCGAGGTGGACCTCGGTCCGGCCGATGAGGTCGGCCACGTGCAGGGAACGCAGGTCGGTACCCACGACCTCGCGCTGCAGCAGGGCGACGAACGAGGGCAGTCGACGCACGCTCGCACCCACCCGAGCGGCAGCCGTCGCCAGACGCGCGACGTCGGCCTCGGACAGCCCGGGGATGGCGAGAACGACCACGTCGATCCGATGTGCCGTCGCCACCGTCAGCAGGTCACTGAGGCCGCCTAGCACGGGCAGGTGGCGCACCTTGCGCTTGGCGGCGTCGTCGTCGAGGAAACCGACCGGGGTCAGCCCGAACCGGTCGACTCGCTGCAGGTCGCGCGCCAGTGCCCGCCCGGCCTGACCTGCGCCCACGATGAGGGTGCGCAAACCCTTGGGCACGCTCGACACCGCGATGAAGGGTTGATGAAGGACCTCGGACGTCATGCTCTTTCTCCTGTCTCCCACAACGCTGTACAGACCTCGTCGACGTCGTCGTCACGAAGGTTCTGGTCAAAAGGAAGGGATAGCGTCTGCGCGAACACCGAATCCGCCCCGGGTAGGCCATCGCCGGGCAGCACGCTGTTTCGCGCGTGCCAGGTCAGCTGGTGCAGCGGGATGAAGTGCACCGAGGTGCCGACTCCCTGGGCGGCGAGCCGCTCCATGAGCCGGTCGCGAGTCAACACGAACTCGGGTCGGACCCGCACGGCGTAGAGGTGCCACGCGTGCCGACCGGTCTCAGGCCGGGGCGGGAGCTGGATCCCGTCGAGGCCCTGGAGCTGCGCGTCGTAGCGGTCTGCGATCTGCGACCGGCGGGCCTGGTCGGTCCCAAACCTTCGCAGCTGGGCGCGCCCGATGGCTGCCTGCACATCGGTGAGGTTGGCTTTGAGACCGTCGACGGCCACGTCGTAGCGCCACGTGGCGCCCGGGAGGTAGCGCCGCCACGCGTCACGCGACATGCCGTGGAGCCGAGCGCTGACCAGACTGTCGGCGAGCTCCTCGTCGTCAGTCGTGACCATGCCCCCCTCACCGATCGCGAGGTTCTTGGTGGCGTAGAAGCTGAAGCACGTGGCCCGCGAGATGGACCCCACCGGTTGAGACCCGACATCGGTGCCGAGGGCGTGGGCGGCATCCTCGACGACCCGATCCAGATCGAGACCTGCCGCAGAAGCGGCACGTTCCACGTCGACCGGATAGCCGCCGAGATGCACTACGACCATGGCCGAGACTCCTCCGACGGCACGCGCCGCGGTGTGGATCTGGGCCTCGGTCGGCAGCGCCGTCGTCGGGTCCACGTCGCACAGCACGGGGACGAGCCCGGCGTGCGAGATCGCGCTCGCCGCGCCGCAGAAGGTGTCGGTGCTCATCAGCACCCGTCCACCAGGGGGCAGCCCGAGGCCGCGCAGAGCCAGCTCGATCCCCGCGGTGCACGAGCTGACAGCGACAGCTCGGGCCGCACCGACGTGGTCGGCCAGCTCCCGCTCGAAGTCGAGCACCTCCTGGCCGGTGGTGACCCACCCCGACGCCAGCACCCGATCCACCGCGACGCGCGCGTCAGGGCCGATGACGGTGCGCGCGAACGGAATGCGTCGCTGCGAGCCCGAGGGTGCGGCTGTCGCGACCGCCAGAGCGTTGTTGGTCATCTGTCCCCCAAGACGTCAGGTGTGCCGTCGTACTTCGGGCCCGAGCCCATCTCTACGCTAGGAGCCGGCGTGGGGACCGACACCGTCCTACCGCCCGAGGCGGGCTACGCTTTTCGCGGTAGGCGCGGTCTCAGCACTTCGACCGATCAGGTCGGCCTCCCGAGCGACGGCCACCGCGGCGATGATCGAGTGGACCTGCAGCCGGCGCAAGATGGCGCCCACGTGGGTGCGGACGGTGTTGTCCGACATCTCGAGCGCAGCGCCCGTCTGCGCCCGCGAACGACCCTCGACGAGACAGCGCAGCACGTCGGTCTGTCGCGGCGTCAGCCGAAGCAGCCGCAGACCGGCCGGGCCCTTGCCTGGAACCGGGGTGACGGTCGCGAGGGCCGACGTCAGCACGGTGACCGGGATGCACACGCCGTGCGCACCGACCGCCCTCACCGCGGCCACCAGATGGGTCAACGGCTCGTCGCTGCTGACCCAGCCGCGAACGCCCAGCTCCAGGGCCTCTCGGGTCAGGCGGGTCGGACCGGGCTCACAGATCACCACGACCCCCAGACCCGGATGGTGCTCGAGGGCGGATCGCGCGAGATCGAGCGAGATGCCACCCGGCGTTTCCTCGAGGTCCGCCACGAGCACGTCGACGTCAATGTCCTCCGGCACGCCGGAGGCCCTGACCGGGAGCTCGACGACGTCAAGCCCGGGTTCTGCGGCGAGGACCTCGATCAGCGCCTGCGCGAGCAGCTGGTGGCGGGCGAAGACGATGACCCGCAGGGAGTCGGTCACCATCACCACAGCATTGGGCTGTGGCCGCGAACGCGCCTCCGCCGTCTGGACGAGCGACTGGTACGTCAAGTGGTCCACCGGCTCGCCGCGCCCCCGGGCTCGTCCTCACGCCCTCAGGCGGACCGGCCAGGTCTGTGACGTGCCGTGGTCGGCGATCAGTGCCGCTGCCGCCAGGCGGGAGTGCACGCCAAGCTTCGCGAGGAGGTTCTGCACGTGCGTCCTCGCAGTGCTGCTGCGGACTCCGAGCTGCTCGGCGATCTGCCGGGTGCTCTGACCCCGGGTGATGGCGTAGAGCACGTCCCACTCCCGGTCGGTGAGGAACCGCAGCACCCAGAGCGGGTCCTCGCGACCGGGCGGCTGGAAGGCCCGCTGCAGCAACCCCGCCTCGACGGCGACCTGCCCCGTGGCGGCGCGGCCGAGCATGACGCACACTTCGTCGACCGACATCGACTTCGTCAGGAACCCTGCCGCGCCCATCGCCAGCACACCGGCCACCGCTGTCGGGTCGCTGCTCGCGGAGAACACCACGACCCTCGTCCGCGGATGCTGCGACGTCATCGTGCGCAGGGTGACCAGACTGGTGCCCCCGGGGAAGTGCAGGTCGAGCAGGCACACGTCGGGGTCGTGCTCGGCCACGGCACCCAAGGAATCTTCCGGCGTGAGAGCGAGCGCGACGACGTCATGGCCGCGGGTCTGGAGCGCGGCGCCCAGCGCCTCGAGCAGCACACGGTGGTCGTCACCGATGACGATCCTCACTTCATGCCGTTCTCGATCGTCAGGGGGATCGTCATGGTCGCGATCGCGCCACCTCGCACACCGTTGTCGAGGTCGAGGTGGCCCGAACAGTCCGCGAGCACCGCGCGCACCGTCACCAGGCCCAGCGAGTGCTGGGGCCGGATCAGTCCCACCCCCGGGCCGTTGTCGGTCACGGTGACCACCGCCCACCGGGCGCGGCGACACACGGCCAGGTCCACCCGACCTCCGTCGCCGGCGGCTCGCAGGGCGTTGTCGAGCAGGCACACGAGTGCTCGCGCCAGGGGGACCCGCCGTCCGGACACGAGCACCCCGGCCATCAGGTCGAGGGACAGCCTCGCTCGAGGCGGAGCCGCGACACAAGACGTCGCGAACCGGGCCAGCTCTCCCAGGTCGAGCACCTCGACCTGGGCGCCCCCCGGGTCACCGAGCACGGAGTCGACGAGATCGCTCAACCAACCGACCTGGTGCCGGATGCCGGCCAGCCGCGACTGGGTGTCGCTCTCGTCGGCCCGGGCCATCAGGTTGATGGCGGCCAGCGGCTGTCGCAGGTCGTGGCAGAGCGAGCGCACGAGTTCGGAATGGGTCACTGCGGTGCCGGCCCCACCGCTCTCGCGGAGCACGGACGCAGACAGAACCACCGATGGCGCTGTTCTCCGGCGCCGCATGACATTCTTCAGGCCTGACATCTGCATCCCCTTGGTGCTGCCGCTGTGCGCCTACGAATGATGGCCAACCCGGAGGGGACGGCGCATTTCAAAGAGGTGGAGCGAGATGAGACCCCCAGCGCGACGAGGTGACAGTGCGTGACGCTGAGCGGGGCCCGGACCCGATATCCGTGGCGATGACGGCGGGGCCGTCGTCAGCGTTCGCGGAGCTCGGGTGTCTCGAGGCACAACGGTCGAGCCCCAGACCTTGCTCGGACAGTACCCCCGGCTGCACACCAAGGATGCGAAAATCGCCGAAGTCATTTACTGTGTCCCCCATTCGGGGCGACATTTGCGTCACGCGTAGCTATTTCCCCACCCGGAACGTGACACCCGGAGGGCGCGGTAGCACCGCCCGGACCGTTGGGCCTGACGACGAGCACCGGATGGTAAGAAGCTTGGGCGGGCGTAGCCTGAGACCCCATGTGGGCCGTGGTAGCGGGCCGAACCTGGAGGGCTGAGATGACGACGACGGAGGGCTATCTCCACACCGAGGACTGCCGGCTGCCCGACCTGGTGAGCCTCCTGCAGGCCGGCGCGTCCGAGGACCTGGGCGCCTACCCGAACTCCGACCGCATGGAGCAGGGAGTGCTGGTCTACGACGCCGGGAGGGTGCGTGCGACGACCGACGACGACAGCCGACGAACGTTGCAGGCAGAGCTCGCGCGAGCCCTGTCCGACGGCCCGGGGATCGTGGTGTTCGCCGGCGCCTTCGAGGACGACGTGGTGGACGCGGTGACCGCGACCTTCGAGCGGATCATCGCCGCCGAGAAGGCGGGCGGCATAGGGGGTGGGGACCACTTCGCCGAGCCGGGTGCGAACGACCGGGTCTGGAACGCGCTGCAGAAGCTGGCCGTGGCCGACCCCGGCGCCTTCGTCGACTACTACACCAACGACATCGTGGCGCTGGCGTCGACCGCCTGGCTCGGCCCTGGCTACCAGCTGACGAGCCAGGTCAACGTGGTCAACCCGGGCGGCAAGGGCCAGACCGTGCACCGCGACTACCACCTGGGGTTCCAGAGCCCGAAGGTCTCGCAGGAGTTCCCCGCGCGCGTGCACGCCCTCTCGCCCGCGCTCACCCTGCAGGGGGCGGTCGCGCACTGCGACATGCCGGTCGAGTCGGGTCCCACCCTGTACCTGCCGCACTCGCAGAAGTACTCGCACGGCTACCTCGCGTACTGGCTTCCGGAGTTCCAGGACTACTTCCTCGCCCACCACGTCCAGCTCCCCCTGTCCAAGGGTGACGCCGTCTTCTTCAACCCGGCGCTGTTGCACGCCGCGGGCTCGAACCACACCCCCGATGTGCGCCGGATGGCCAACCTGCTGCAGGTCTCCTCCGCCTTCGGGCGGGCGATGGAGACCGTCGACCGACAGCTCGTCGTCGAGGCGGTCTACCCGGTGCTGCTGGCCCGCACGGGCGCGGGCCTGTCGGCCGAGCAGGTCACGGCGCTCGTCGCAGCGACCGCTGAGGGCTACGCCTTCCCAACCAACCTGGACCGGGATCCTCCGCTGAACGGCAGGTCCCCGCTCACGCAGGCCGACCTCGTCCGCCGGGCGCTCGGCGAGTCCGCCACCCCGGCCGAGCTACACGAGCGGCTGGACGCGCTGGCCGTGCGCCGCCTCACCCGATGAGCTGCACCGCCCCTGCGACCGCCCGGTTGCAGTCACTCTCCACCGGTCGCCGACCGGACCCCACCCTGCGAGGACGGCTCGACTGATGCGTATCGGACTGATCGGACTGGGCCGGATCGGCGCCTTCCACGCCCGCTCCCTGGCCGCCCTGCCACGGGTCGACGAGCTGGTGGTGACCGACCCGGTGGACGCGGCCGTCGAGGCAGTGGTGGAGCGGATCCCGCAGGCCCGGGCGGTCCTGTCGCCGCAGGCCCTGCTCGACACCGACCTCGACGGCGTGGTGATCGCCGCGGCGACCAACGCCCACGCCGGGCTGTTGCTCGCCTGCGTCGCCCGCGGGGTCCCGACCTTTTGTGAGAAGCCGCTCGCCGGCACGGCACCCGAGATGGTGGCGGTCCGTGACGCCCTGGCTGATAGTACCATCCCGGTGCAGATCGGGTACCCGCGGCGGTTCGACCCGGCGTTCGTCGCCGCCCGCGACGCGGCCCGGGCCGGGCGGCTGGGCCGTTTGCACACCGTGCGGTCCACCACGCTGGACCCCGCACCGCCCCCGGCTGCGTACCTCGCGGTGTCCGGGGGCATCTTCCGCGACTGCGCCGTGCACGACTTCGACGCCGTCCGTTGGGTGACCGGGCAGGAGGTCGTCGAGGTCTACGCCGTCGGGGCCGTCGACCCCACGGCCGCAGCGTCGATGTATGCCGACCACGGCGACCTGACGACCGCCACCACCGTGCTGACGATGGCCGACGGCACCATCGGGGTCGTGTCGAACACCCGGACCAACGCTCGGGGCTACGACGTCCGCCTCGAGGTGCACGGAACGGACGACAGTGTCGCCGCCGGCTATGACGACGGCCTCCCTGTGCGCTCCACGCAGCCGGGCGTGACGTGGCCGGCCGGGCCGCCCCACACCTTCTTCATGGACCGGCTGGCCGACGCCTTCCGCGCAGAGCTCACGGCCTTCTGTTCCGTCGCCGCCGGGGAGATCCCTTCGCCCTGCACCGTGCAGGACGCCATGGGCACGGCCTGGGTGGCCGAGGCAGCGACGTTGTCGGTGCTCGAGCACCGTCCGGTGCGGATCGACGAGGTCGCCCGCTGACGGAGGTCAGCCGACGGTGAAGGCCCGGCGGAACCGCTCCACGGCCACCGTGGGGTCGCCGCTGGCCCACGCCTCCATCCCGACCGTCCCTCGGTAGCCCATCGTGGCGAGAGCCGAGGCGACAGCGGGGTAGCTGATCTCGCCGGTGCCGGGCTCGCAGCGTCCGGGCACGTCAGCCACCTGGATCTCACCGATGTAGGGCAGCGCACGGCGGCACAGCTCGATCAGGTTCCCCTCGCCGATCTGTGCGTGGTAGAGGTCGAGCATCAGCCTCAGGTGAGGGTGGTCGACCGCGCGGACCAGGCTCAGGCAGTCGTCCGCCGCGCCGAACGGGACCCCGGGATGGTCCACGGCGCGGTTGAGGTTCTCCAGCACGAAGGTCACTCCCTGCTGAGCGCCCAGCTCGGCCAGCCGGCCCAGGGTGTCCCGGGCCGCCAGCCACATCGCGCCGTCGACCCGGTCTACCGGCTGGACAGGCAGCCCCGCCCTATCCAGCCCGGTGCCGTGCAGGTTGAGCCGGGGGATGCCGAGGCGGTGGGCGACCTCGATCGACGCGCGCGCGGTGTCCAGCAGGTCGTGGACCGCCGCCGGCTCGACCAGCCCGCCACGGACGTATCCGGTCATCGAGGAGTAGACGGTTCCCGTCTCCCGCAACGCCTCCAGCGCCGTGAGGTCGTGCCTGGTCCAGTCCCAGATCTCGACCTGCACGTCGAGCTCGGTCAGCCGCCGGACGCGGTCGAGCACGGGGAGATCCCGGAAGATCATCTCGGCGCACACCGCCAGGGTGAACGGCCCGTGCACCCCACGGTCGCTCACCGCGTGTCGTTCGCCGTCCGTTCGTCGGGGACGTCGGGGACGTCGGGCCCCGGCGCGCCGATGCCGCCGTGGCCGACCTTGTGGGCGTCGACCACCCTGCCCGGGTCTGAGCCTCGCAGCTCGTGGCTGAGCTCGACGAGCTCGTCGCCACCGGCCATCTCCCCGGTCAGCCGCTCGAGCGTCAGCTCGTCGCGGTGGGCGTCGAGCGTCACCCGGCCCAGCTTGAGGATGACGAAGTGGTTGCCCACCAGGAACGCGTGGTGCGGGTTGTGGGTGATGAAGATGACGCCGAGCCCCGCGTCGCGGGCCTTGATGATGTACTTCAGCACCACACCGGACTGCTTGACGCCGAGGGCGGCGGTCGGCTCGTCGAGGATGATCACCCGGGCACCGAAGTAGATCGCGCGAGCAATGGCGATGACCTGCTGCTGACCGCCGGACAGACTGCCCACCGGCCGCTCGAGGTCGGGGATGATGATCCCCATCTTCGTCAGCTCCTCGCTGCAGATGCGCTTCATCTGCTCGACGTCGAGGAACAGGGCCTTGCGAATCTCGTTGCCCAGGAAAAAGTTGCGCCACACGGACATCAGCGGAGCGAGGGCCAGGTCCTGGTAGACCGTCGCGATCCCCCGGCTCTGGGCCGCACGTGGCGAGCTGAACCGGGTGGGCACTCCACCCAGCTTCATCGTGCCCTCCGTGTAGTCGTGCAGACCAGCGATGATCTTGATCAGCGTCGACTTGCCGGCCCCGTTGTCACCGAGCACACAGGTGACCTCACCCTGGCTGACGCTGATGTTGACCCCCCGCAGGGCGTGGACGTTGCCGTAGCTCTTGCCGCAGTCCTCGAGCTGGAGGACGGGCCCGGTCTCGGTTCCGACCTCCATCGTCTCCAGCGCACTCATCGACCCTCCGCCTTTCGCTTGACGTACATGTTGACGATGACGGAACCGATCAGCATCGCGCCGAGGAAGCTCTTGAACCAGTCAGGGTTCCACCCGGCATAGGTGATGCCGAGCTGGGTCATGCCGAAGATCAGGGCACCGATGGACGCGCCCACGACGGAGCCGTAGCCGCCGGTGAGCAGGCACCCGCCGATCACGGCCGCGATGATGTAGATGAACTCGTTGCCCACGCCCTGTCCGGACTGCACGTTGTTGTACTCGAACAGCAGGTGCATGCCGAGCAGCCAGGCGGCGAAGCCGACACCCATGAAGAGCGCGATCTTCGTCACGACCACCGGGACACCGACCGCGCGGGCCGCCGCTGAGTCGCCGCCGACCGCGAAGATCCAGTTGCCGTAGCGCGTCCGCAGCAGGAGCAGACTGGCGACCACAGTGAGCACGATCCAGAAGATGATCGGCATCTTGACCGTGATCGGCCCGAGCGTGAACGTCGACGCGAAGACCGCGTTGGCACTGGCGTAGCCGTCGAGCTTGTTGAGCGAGTTGGACGAGACCCCACCGGCGATGATGCGCGTCATCGCGAGGTTGACCCCCTGCAGCACGAAGAACGTGCCGAGCGTCACCAGGAAGCTGGGCAGTCCAGTGACGTGGAGCAGCCAGCCGTTGAACGCCCCGATGGCCAGGGACAGCACCAGGGCGGCCACGACGCCGACCCACACGTTGAGGCTGAAGTACCACGCGGTGTGCGCCGCCATCAGGCCCGACGTCGTCACGGCCACACCCGCCGACAGGTCGAACTCCCCGCCGATCATGAGCAGCGCGACGGCGACGGCCATGATGCCGATCGTCGAGGAGCCGTAGAGGATCGTCCCGATGTTGTTCACCGACCGGAACGCGGGTGCCACTGCGAAGAACAGGGCGGCGACGGCGATGGCTCCGATCAGGCCACCGACCTCGGGTCGAGCCAGCAGCGTGGACAGGACAGATCGGTCGGCCACCCGGTCGTCGGTGTCGACGGGTGGGGCCACGACGGACGCCATCTCAGGTCACCGGGTTCCGTTGGCGGCGAACTTCGCCACCTTCTCGACGTTCGTCTTGTCGATGAAGGCCGGCCCGGTCGCGACGTTCTGGCCGCCACCGATGGTGTCGCCGTTGTTGATGTACAGCCACAGCGCGTCCACCGCGAGGTAGCCCTGCAGGTACGGCTGCTGGTCGATGGCGAAGGCCACCTTGCCGTCCTTGATCGCCGACACCAGCTCCTTGCTGGTGTCGAAGGTGCCGATCTTGGCCGAGCTGCCGGCCGCGCTCACGGACTTGACGGCGTCGAGGGCAAACGGGGCGCCGAGGGCCAGGACGTAGTCGACCGTCTTGTCCTCGGTGAGCTTGGCCTGGATGGTCGTCGTCACGGCGGAGTCGTCGCGGCCGTTGACGTAGAGCCGCTCCACCTTGGCGCCGACGGCGCCCTCCTGAACGCCCGCACAGCGGTCCTCGAGCTGCTGCTGACCCTGCTCCTGGATGACGCAGATGATGTTCTTGCCGCCCTCGTCGGCGATCTTCTTCCCGGCGCCGATGCCCGCGTCCTTCTCACCCTGACCGAAGTAGCCGATGGCGCCGAGCCCAATGGCGTCCGGGCCGCCGGCGTTGAACATCGTCACCGGCACCCCGGCGGCGACGGCCGCCTTGATCGCGCTGCCGAGCGCGGGGGTGTTCGGGTCGGTGACGGCGATCCCGGCGACCTTCTTGTCGATGGAGGCCTGAATCAGCTGCGCCTGCTTGGTGGCGTCGGGGTCGTTGGAGTACTGGAGGTCGATGTTGTCCTTCGCGGCGGCCGCCTCGGCCCCCTTGCGGATGATGTCCCAGAACGTGTCGCCGGGCGCCTGGTGGGTGATCATGGCGACGGTGATCCTCGGGGTGCTCGCCACGCCGGCGTTGCCCACACCCGCGGAGGTGGTTGCCTCCCTTCCACCTGAGGACGAGCAGGCGGCCAACCCCAGCAGGGCGGTCACGGAGAGCGCTACGGCTGCGTGCTTGGTGCGAATCATGATGCGAAGAGCCTTTCTGAGGCACCGCTGTGTCCAGCTGGCGCGGGGTGAGGATGAGATGGCACCGTCGGCGTGAACGCCGTCGGGCCGTCGGGCCGTCGGCACAGGACCGGTCCCCCGAGCGGTCGGTCCCGAGTCGCGGCACGGAGCGGGAACGGTGGCGTTGACGGGCGCCGTCGGTGGTCGAGGACCGCATGGCGGCGCATGTGACCCTCCTTCGCGTCGGGAAGCCGGGCGCCCTACCGCCGGCGATCCGTCAGACGCACTGTTCCGTCCACAGATATCGCTTGTCAAGCGTTTGTCCTAACATTTGCAGCACGTTTCGTGAGTGCGACCCCTCCCGCCGTCGCGTTCCCGGCGGTGACCCCTTGTGTGTGCTCACCCCGATGTGTCAGGCTTGTTGGACCGTTCCAGCAGACATCGGAGTCACCGTGGCCTTCCTCGACCGCATCGCGTCCGCCCCCATCTCGTGGGGCATCTGTGAGGTCCCCGACTGGGGGCACATGCTCCCCACCGAACGGGTGCTCGCCGAGATGACCGACCTGGGGATCTCGGCCACGGAGTACGGCGCCCCCGGGTTCCTGCCCAGCGACCCCGAGGAGATTCGCAGGGTGCTCGACGGCCACGGCATGGCCCTGCTCGGCGGCTTCACCCCCCTGGTGCTTCACGACCCCGCGCGCCGCGACGAGGCGGTGGCCCGCGCCCGGGCGGTCGCCGACCTCTTCAGCAGCGCTGGCGCCACGACGTTCGTCTCCTGCCCCGTGATGGATGACGACTGGTCAGTCCCTCGCCCGCTCGACAGGGACGAGCACGCCCACCTCGTGAGGATGCTCGGCGTGGTCGACACCATCTGCGCCGACGTCGGCCTGCGGCAGGTCCTCCACCCGCACGTGCAGACCGTGGTCGAGACGGCGGGCGACGTCGAGCGGGTCCTGCAGGACTGCGACGTCAGCTGGTGCCTCGACACCGGTCACCTCGCCATCGGCGGCACGGACCCCGTGGAGTTCGCCCGCCAGGCGGCCGACCGGGTGGGTCACGTCCACCTGAAGGACGTCCGGATGGACCTCGTGCCGGCCCTGCTCGATCGCTCGACCTCGATCATGGAGGGGGTGCAGGCGGGCCTGTTCCCGCCCCTCGGCCAGGGCGACCTCGCGTTGGCCGACGTCGTCCTCACCCTCGAGCGCGCGGGTTACCAGGGCTGGTACGTCATCGAGCAGGACACGGCCATCACCGGGGCCCTCCCGGGCGAGGGGGAGGGACCGGTCACCGGGGTCCGCGACTCGATGCGCTACCTGCGTGACGTCGTCGCGCCCCTGGTAGAGCAGGACGCATGACGGCCGGCGTCCTCGACCTCCTCGCGCTCGGACGGATCAGCGTCGACCTCTACGCGCAGGAGCCGGGTGCGTCCTTTTTGGAGCCGCAGACCTTCGTGAAGTCGATCGGCGGGAGTCCGAGCAACGTCGCGGTCGCCGCCGCTCGTCTCGGGCTGCACTCCGCCGTCGTCACCGCCGTGGGCGCGGATCCGCTCGGCGAGTATGCGGTCGCGAAGCTCGCGGCGCTCGGGGTCGAGACGCGCTACGTCGCCGTCCGGCAGAGCGGGCGCACCCCCGTGGTCCTGGTGGCGCTGGAGGACCCGGCCGAGCCGACGATCACGTTCCTGCGCGAGCCGGATGCCCCCGACACCATGATCGAGTCGAACGCCGTCGACGCCACTACGGTCGCCACCTGTCGGGTGCTGTGGACCAGCGGCGCCACCCTGGCGGCCGGCCCGACGGCCCGGACCGCGATGCGGTGGCTCGAGCAACGCGCCCGTCGCCCGCACACCGTGCTGGACCTCGACCTCCGCCCGAGCCTGTGGTCCGACCCGTCCGAGGCCACTGCGGCCGCCGCCCGCGCGATCGAGCTCTCGAGCATCGTGATCGGGAACCGCGCCGAGTGCGCGATGGCGCTCGGGTGCTCGGAACCCCACGCAGCCGCCGACGCCCTGCTCTCGCGCGGGGTCACGACCGCCATCGTCAAGATGGGCTCCGACGGCGTCCTGCTCGCCACGGCCGACGAGCGGGTCGTCGTCGACCCGGTGCCCGTGACGGCGCGGTGCGGGTCCGGGGCCGGCGACGCCTTCGGTGGGGCGCTCGCGGCAGGGCTGGTCAACGGCTGGCCACTGGCTCGCACCGGGTGGCTCGCGAACGCCGCCGGCGCCCTCGTCACCTCCCGCCTGACCTGTGCCGATGCCATGCCGACCCTGGCCGAGCTTGAGGCCTTCGTGGCCGGCACCGGGCAGACGTCCACGCCGGTGACCTCCCGTGGCTGACCTCAAGCGCGCCGTGAGCGACAAGGACTTCCAGGGCGTCATCGACGTCCGGGTCCGTGAGCCCGCACGGCTCGCTCAGGCGCTCGTGGGCCGCCGTCGGCGACCGCTGGTGGGCGAGGACGGTCGGATGCTGCTGCTTGCCGCCGACCACACCTCGCGCGGCAAGCTGGCCGTCGGCGCCGACCCGATGGCCGCCGCGGATCGCCACTCGCTGCTGGACCGGCTCGTCACCGGGCTCGCGGACCCCCGGGTCGACGGTGTCCTCGGTAGTGCCGACGTCCTCGAGGAGCTCGCGCTCCTCGGCGCGCTGGACGGTCGGCTCGCCGTGGGCACGATGAACCGGGGCGGTATCGCCGGCGCCCGGTGGGAGCTCGACGACCGGCTCACCGCCTACGACGCCGAGCACGTCGTCTCCCTCGGCCTCGACGGCGGGAAGACCCTGCTGCGCATCGAGCCGCACGACCGAGGTGTTGCGCGCACCCTCGAGACGGTCAGCCGCCTCGTGACAGCGCTGGCCGACGCCGGAGTGATGGCCCTCGTCGAGCCGCTCCCCTACCGCGCCCGCCCCGACGGCGGCCTCGAGCTCGACCCGTCGGAGGACGCGCTGATCCGGATGGTCGCCATCGCCAGCGGCCTCGGGTCGTCGTCGGCGCACACCTGGCTCAAGATCCCGGCCACCGTCGACCCCGCGCGCGTCGCCGCCGCCACGACCTGCCCCGTGCTGTTGCTCGGTGGGGACGCCGGCGGCGAGTACGAGCAGGTCTTCGACGCCTGGGACCGCGCGCTGCAGGTCTCGAACATCCGCGGCCTGGTCCCCGGTCGCGCCCTGCTCTACCCCGAGGTGCTGAGCGTTCGCGACGCCGTCGCCCGTGCCGGCGCCCTCGTCCACCCGACTGCCACCCCGCTCCCCCAGGAGGATCCTTCATGAGCAACCACTACCGCGCCGGCACCCTGGCGACCGCCGACACCCTCGTCACCGTCACGCCGGAGCAGGCCGGCTGGGCCTATAGCGGGCTCGAGGTCTTCGACCTGGCCGCCGGGGCCGTCACCCGGGTGCTCGACGGGCTCGAGGGCGTCCTCGTGCCCCTGTCTGCGACCGACCTGAGGGTCACGGTCGACGGCGAGACCCACCCGCTGCGCGGACGCACCGGAGTCTTCGAGGCCGTCTCGGACTGGATCTACCTGCCCGTGGGGGCTGCCATCGAGATCGTGGCTACCGAAGGGGAGGTCGCGCTGTGCACGGCGAGGGCCACCACCCGGTTCCCGGTGTGCGTGACCACGGCCGAGGACGTGCCGGTGGAGGTCCGTGGCGGGGGCCGCGCCTCGCGCCAGGTCACCAACATCGCGACGCCTGACTCGTTCACCGGCGCCGACAGGATCAACGTCTGCGAGGTGATCACCCCGGGCGGCAACGTGTCGTCGTGGCCTCCGCACCGGCACGACGGAATCGGCGACTGCGAGCCGGCGAACGAAGAGATCTACTACTTCCGTATGGGGCGCCTCGACGCTCCCCACGGCCACCCCCACGGTCAGGGCCTGTTCCACGTCTACACCGTCGACGGGTCCTCGGACGAGACCGTGACGGTCCTCGACGGCGACGTCCACCTCGTCGCGCAGGGTTACCACGGGCCCTCGACCGCCCAGCCGGAGTACCCGATGTACTTCCTCAACGTGCTCGCCGGCCCGGCGGACGAGCGCACCATGGCCTTCTGCGACGACCCCGACCACCACTGGATCCGCGAGGAGTGGGCCGGCCAGGGCCAGGACCCCCGGCTCCCCATGACCTCGGCCTCGGGGCGGGTGACGCAGTGAAGCGTCGCATCGGCATCGCCGTGCTCGGCCTCGGCTGGATGGGCCAGGCCCACTCCCGCTCCGCGCGTCGCATCCCGGGCCACTTCCCGGAGCGGTCCTTCGACCCGCATCTCGTCGTGTGCGCCGACCCGGTGGCCGACCGTCGTCGACAGGCCGTCGAGGACTTCGGCTTCGAGCGATCGACTCCGGACTGGCGCGAGGCCGTCGCCGCGCCCGACGTGGACGCGGTGTGGGTCACAGCACCCAACATGCTGCACCTGCCGATGATCGAGGCCGCGACGGCCGCGGGCAAGGCGGTCTTCAGCGAGAAGCCCATCGGCGGCAGACCCGAGCACGCCGTCGCGGCCCTGGGCCACGCTCGGGCGGCTGACGTCGCCACCGCGGTCGGCTACTGCTACCTCTGGTCACCGCTGGTCCTGCATGCCCGCGAGCTCATCGCCAGCGGCGCACTCGGCGAGATCACCCACTACCGCGGACGCTTCCTGTCGATGTACGGCAGCGACCCCCTGGGCCTGCTCACCTGGCGGTTCTTCCTCGACCAGGCCGGGTACGGCGTCTCGAGCGACATCCTCAGCCACTCGGTCGCGATGGCGCATTTCCTCGTGGGGCCCATCACCGAGGTCGTCGGGATGGCCAGTACGACGATCCCACGCCGTCCGCTCCCGACGGGCGCCGCCAGCCACTACGGACTGGGAAGCCCGAAGGACCCGACGGGGGAGGTCGAGAACGAGGACTTCGCCTCGATGCTGTGCCGGTTCGAGGGCGGGGCCACCGGGACCTTCGAGGCCAGCCGCACCGTCGTCGGCCCCGAGAGCCAGAACGCCTTCGAGATCTACGGGACGAAGGGGTCGCTGATGTGGAACCACGAGCGGATCAACGAGCTGCAGTACTACGCGGTCACCGACTCGCCCAACTCCGGGTACACGACGATCTTCGGCGGGGAGCGCTTCCCGTTCCACGGAGCCTTCGTCCCCGGTCAGGCCAACAGCATCGGCTTCGAGGACCTGGTCACGATCCAGGACTTCGCCTTCCTCGAGGCACTGGCCACCGGTGAGCGGTTCACCCCCGGGTTCGCCGAGGCGGTCGACGTCGTCAGTGTGCAACAGGCCCTCATCGACTCGTGGGGGTCGCGAAGCTGGCAGAGCGTTGCGGACCTGAAGGAGAGCATCCGATGAGCACGGTCCGCATCACCACGGCCGAGGCGCTCGTGCGCTACCTGGTCGCCCAGCGCACGGAGGTCGACGGCCGCGAGGTCCCGCTCTACCCGGGCGTGTTCGCGATCTTCGGCCACGGGAACGTCACGAGCCTGGGCCACTCCCTCCACCAGCACCGGGACGAGATCCCGGTCTGGCGGGGCCAGACCGAGGAGGGTATGGGTCTGGCTGCGGTCGCCTTCGGCAAGGCCACCCGCCGGCGGCAGGTCATGGTCGTGACGAGCTCGATCGGTCCCGGCGCGACGAACATGGTCACCGCAGCCGGCGTCGCCATGGCCAACCGGCTGCCCGCCCTGTTCATCGCCGGTGACGCCTTCACCTCGCGCTTGCCCGACCCCGTTCTCCAACAGGTCGAGCACTTCGGCGACCCGACAAGCACCGTCAACGACAGCTTCCGGCCCGTCGTGCGCTACTGGGACCGGATCACCCACCCCGCCCAGCTGCTCACCTCGCTCCCGCAGGTGACCCGCACCCTGCTGGACCCGGCCGACTGCGGACCGGCCTTCCTCGGGCTGCCCCAGGACATCGCGGCGACCGCGTACGACTACCCGACGAGCTTCTTCGAGCCGTTCGTGCACCGCGTGCCCCGGCCGCGGGCGGACCGTGAGGAGCTCGAGCAGGCCGCCGCCGCGCTGCGCGGGGCGACGCGTCCGGTGCTCGTTGCCGGCGGAGGGGTCCACTACTCCCTCGCTGAGCCCGAGCTCGCCGACTTCGCGCTGCGACACGGGATCCCGGTCGTCGAGACCGTCGCCGGCAAGTCCTCGCTCGTGGCCGACCACCCGCGGTACACCGGGCCCGTCGGGGTCACCGGTGCGGCCGAGCCCAACGAGGCGTGCCGAGCGGCCGACGTTGTGCTCGCCGTCGGCACCCGTCTCAACGACTTCGTGACCGGGTCGTGGACCCTCTTCGACGACGAGGCCCGCATCGTGGCCGTGAACACGGCTCGCTTCGATGCCACGAAGCACCTCGCGACCCCGGTGGTCGGCGATGCCCGCGAGAGCCTCGTCGAGCTGTCAGCGCTGCTCGGAGACTGGTCGGCACCCCAGGAGTGGACCGACCACGGGACCGGGCTGCGTCAGCGGCTCGGGGAGTTCGTCGCGGGTCGGGTGGCCGACGACGGGACGTTACCGCTGAGCTACGCACAGGTTGTCGGTGCGGTTCACCGCACAGCCACCGCCGAGGACTACGTGATGACCGCGGCGGGTGGGCTGCCGGGCGAGCTCAACGTCAACTGGATGAGCAAGTCCATCGCGAGCTTCGACTGCGAGTACGGCTTCTCCTGCATGGGCTACGAGACGGCCGGGGCCTGGGGCGCAGCCTTTGCACGCACGAAGGGCGAGGTCCTGTGCCTCGTCGGCGACGGCTCCTACCTCATGCTCAACAGCGAGATCTACTCCTCCCTCCTCTCGGGGAAGAAGTTCATCCTCGTCGTCTGCGACAACGCCGGGTTCGCGGTGATCGAACGGCTCCAGACGAACCAGGGCGGCGCCTCCTTCAACAACATGCTGCGGGACGCGCGCGGCCCGCACAGCGACGTCCGGGTCGACTTCGTCGCGCATGCCGCGTCGCTCGGCGCGCACGCGACGCGGGCGTCCTCCATCGCCGAGCTCGAGGCCGCTCTCGCGCAGGCTCGCACCCATGACCGCACGAGCGTGGTGGTCGTCGACGTCCGCGAGTCCGACTGGACCGAGGGCGGGTTGTTCTGGCAGGTCGGGGTGCCCGAGGTCAGCGAGCTCGAGACGGTGCGGGAGGCGAGGACCGTCCAGGAGGCGGGGGTGGCGTCGCAGCGCCGAGGGGTCTGATGTCGGCCGGGGCCTATGGCTCGGCGGGAGCCAGCGGGCGGGCGGGTCCGTCGGCGCACCCGACGATCCGTGACGTGGCGGCCAGGGCCGGGGTCTCCAAGTCCCTGGTGTCGCTGGCGCTGCAGAACGCCCCCCGGGTCGCGCCCGCGACGCGTGAGGCCATCCTCGTGGCAGCCGAGGAGCTCGGGTACCGGCGCAATGCCGCGGCCCACGCGCTGGTGGCGCACCGCACCCGCACGATCGGGGTCTTCGTCCTCGATCTTCACAACCCGATCACCGCCGACGTGCTCGACGCGGTACAGGCCGAGGCTCGGCGGCGGGACTACCGCACCATCGTCGTCGTCGGCGGTGACGATGCCGCGGCCGAGCGGGCCGAGCTCGAGAAGCTCCTCGAGTTCCGGGTCGAGGGAATCGTCGCGGTGGGACACCGGCTGCCCGACGGAGCGACGGAGGCCATCAGTGCCGACTGCCCTGCGGTGATCATCGGCAGCGAGCAGCACGGCATCCCCCACCTGTGGTCAATGCGCAACGACGACGTCCTGGGCGCCGGCCTCGCGGTGGACCACCTCGTCGGGCTGGGTCACGAGCGGATCACCTACGTGGACGGCGGACCGAGCACGGTCGCCCGCGACCGGCGTCGCGGGTACCGTACGGCGATGCGCCGACACGGGCTGGGCGACGAGATCCATGTGGTCAAGGGGTCGTTCACCGACGACGGGGGCTACCGCGGCGCCAGTCAGGCCCTCGACGTCCCCGACCCCCCCACCGCGCTCTTCGTCGTCAACGACCTCGCAGCGATGGGGGCACTGGCGGCCGCCGCCGACCGGGGCCTGTCGGTGCCCGACGACGTGTCGGTCGTCGGCTACGACGGCACCCGACTGGCCGGGATGCGGCCGCTGGCGCTCACCACGGTGAGCCAGCCGCTCCTCGAGCTCGGGACGCGCGCGGCTGCCCTCCTGTGCGGGCGCCTCGACGGCAAGCCGTCGGGGGGATCCTCCACCCGGCTCCCCCCCGCGCTCGTCGTGCGGAGGACGACGGCGTCGCCGAGACTGGTAGGAACCCCCCCTGGGTTGCCCACGAGGTTGCCAGATGTCACAACACGGAGGTCAGGATCATGATCATGCCGATGACGTCGCTGCCCACCCCGCGCACCGCGGACTCCGCCGAAGCCCAGCCGCTGCGCTGGGGGATCCTGGGCACGGGGTGGATCGCCGACACCTTCGTCACCTCACTCAAACGGCATACGCGGCAGGTCGTGCACGCCGTGGGATCACGCACGACAGAGTCCGCGCAACGGGCGGCCACGGCGTGGGGGGCGCCTGTCGCTCACGGCTCCTACGAGTCGCTGGTGGCCGACCCGGGCGTCGACGTCGTCTATGTCGCCACCCCGCACAACTACCACTTCCCGCACGCCCTGCTCGCTGTCGAGGCGGGCAAGCACGTGCTCGTCGAGAAGCCCGTGGGACTGGACGCAGACGAGGCCCGCGCCATCGGTGAGGCGGCCGCGCGCGCAGGCGTGTTCTGTATGGAAGCCATGTGGACCCTGTTCCTGCCGAAGTTCGACGTCGTGCGGCAGGTTCTCGAGGAGGGGGTGCTCGGGCGCGTCGTGGCCGCCCACGCCGACA
This sequence comes from Actinomycetota bacterium, assembly GCA_030853445.1. Taxonomy (GTDB): domain Bacteria; phylum Actinomycetota; class Actinomycetes; order Actinomycetales; family Dermatophilaceae; genus Lapillicoccus. The sequence continues at coordinate 45,162 of JALYVC010000091.1, forward strand.
TGGGCGAGCGGTTTGACGAACCGCATCGGATCATGCGCCGGGACCTCGCGGGCGGGCCGCTGCTCGACCTCGGCACCTACGCCGCCACCCTCGCGACGTGGGTCTTGGGCGTGCCCGACCAAGTCACCGCGGTCGCCACACCGGCCCCGAACGGCATCAACGGCCAGCTGTCCATCGCCCTGCGTACGGCGGCCGGCGCGACCGCTTCCCTGCACACGACGATCCTCGCCGACAGCGCCACGACCGCTTGCGTGATCGGCACCGAGGGTCGGATCGACCTCGGCACCCGGTTCTACCTCCCGGGCCCCATGACCCTGCACCAGCGCGGCGGGCCGTCGCTGTCGTGGGTGGAACCGATGGTGGAGCACGACGCACTGCACTTCGAAGCCGCCGAGGTCGCGCGCAGGGTGGCGGCGAAGGAGACCGGGTCGCCGCTGCGTCCCTGGTCCGACACGGTTGCGACCATGGAGGTCATGGACCGGGTCCGGGCCGTCACCGGGCTCCACTTCGACGAGGCCCGCGCCGACCGTAGCTCAGCGGGTTGAGACCGTGTGGTCAGGTGTTGCGACCGGCCCAGGTCGAACGGATGTGGTCGATGTGTCGGCTCATCACCTCACGCATGGCGTCGCCGTCTCGGCGCACTGCGGCGTCGACCATCTCCTCGTGCTCGCGCGACATCTGCGCCAGCACGCCTGCCTCCGAGAGGGCCTCGAGGCCGAAGAGGCGGGAGCGCAGCCGCAGGTCGTGCACCACCGAGACCACCCTCGGGTTGCCGTGCAGGGCCAGGAACCTGATGTGGAAGTCGTTGTCGACCTCGGTGTAGGTGAGGAGGTCGCCGGAGGCCGCCGCTGTGGTGATCTCGGTAGCGAGCGGACGCAGCCGTTCGACCTCGACCGCCATCGCCTCGTCACACTCCTCGGCGACCATGCCCATCACCGGGATCTCGATGAGACCACGCAGCTCGGCGATGGAGTCGAGCTCCTTGTCGTCGAGCTCGGTGACGCGAAACCCCTTGTTGCGGAGCACGGAGACCAAGCCCTCACTGACGAGGTCGAGCATGGCCTCGCGCACTGGGGTCGCCGATACTCCGAAACGGGCCGCGAGCTTGGGTGCCGAGTAGACCTGCCCCGGCCTCATGGCCCCCGTGATGAGCAGGGCCCGGAGGGTATCGCCCACCTGCTGGCGCAGGTTCGCCTGGTTGTCGAAGCTGGGCAGGGTCAGCGCGTCCTCGGCGGCCGCCGTGGGGGCAGCCAGCCGGTATGAGGCAGCTGGTGTGGAGGTCATGAGGTTCCCGTCGTATTGATCCGTCCATCATCGCCCACCGCAGGCGACGGCCGGTCAGAGCTCGAAGCCGGCGGGGAAGGGGTCGGTCGGGTCGAGCAGGTAGTTCGCGTTCCCCGTGATCCAGGCCCGGCCGGTGACGCTGGGAACCACCGCGCGCCGGGCTCCCACGGTGGCCTCGCGAAGGATGCGCGCAGAGAACTTACTACCGATGAACGACTCGTTCACGACCTCCTGACCCACCCCGATCTGCCCGCGGGCGTGGAGCACCGCCAGCCGAGCACTCGTCCCCGTACCGCAGGGCGACCGGTCGAACCAACCGGGGTGGATGGCCATCGCGTGTCGGCCGTGCTCCGGCGTGGAGTCGGGCGCCTCGAGGTAGACATGGTGGCAGACATCGATCTCGGGCTGCTCGGGGTGCGCCACCGGGTTCTGCACGTTGATCGCGCGCATGATGGCCAGGCCCGCGTCGAGCAGCCGGCCCCGGTCCTCCCGGTCGAAGGGCAGGCCGAGATCGGAGAGCTTCACGAACGCGTAGAAGTTGCCGCCGTAGGCGATGTCGTAGCGAACCCGACCGAAGCCGGGCACGACGACCACCTGGTCGAGCCCATGGGCGTAGGACAGGACGTTCTCGAGCGTGACCGACGTGGCCTTGCCGCGGTCGACCTTCACGCGGGCGATGACCAGACCAGCCGGCGTGTCGAGTCGGACCACGGTCTCGGGCTCGGTGACCGGGACCATACCGGTCTCGACGAGCACCGTTGCGACACCGATGGTTCCATGGCCGCACATCGGCAGGCAGCCCGACACCTCGATGTAGAGCACGCCCCAGTCGGCATCCGGGCGGGTCGACGGTTGCAGGATCGCGCCCGACATCGCGGAGTGGCCGCGCGGCTCGCACATGAGCAGCGTTCTCAGGTCGTCGCGCTCGGTCATGAAACGGCGCCGGCGCTCGGCCATCGTGTCTCCGGGTAGCACGCCGACACCTCCCGTGATGACGCGCGTCGGCATGCCCTCGGTGTGGGAGTCGACGGCCTGGTAGAGCACTGAGGAGCGCATGGGTCAGTTGATACCTGCGTCGATGAGGGTCTGGGTAGCCCCACGCACGACCTTCTCGGTCTCGGCGCCCAAGGGCTGACGCGGCGGACGGCATCCGCCGCCGACACGGCCGATCATGTCCTGACCCATCTTGATCGCCTGGACGAACTCGGTCTTGGAGTCCCACCGCAGCACGGGGTGCAGCTGGCGGTAGAGCGGCAGCGCCGTCTCGACATCGCGGGCGACCGAGGCGCGGTAGAGCTTGATGCACGCCTGAGGGAAGACCTGCGGGTAACCGGACACCCAGCCCGTGGCGCCAGCGAGGGCGACCTCGAGAACGGTGTCGTCGGTGCCGATCATCAGGTCGAGGCCCGGCGCCAGCTCGGAGATCTCGTAGCACCGCCGGACGTCACCCGAGAACTCCTTCACACCGACGATGAACCCCTCGGCGTGGAGCTTGGCCAGGATCGGCGGCGTCAGGTCGACCTTCGTGTCGATCGGGTTGTTGTAGGCCGTCACCGGAAGACCCGCACTCGCCACCAGTTCGAAGTGCTCGAGGACGGAGCGCTCGTCTGCCCGGTAGGCGTTCGGCGGGAGGCCCATGACGGCCTGGGCCCCGAGGTCGCGGGCCACCTCGGCGTGGCGCTTCGACTCGCGCCCGCTGTAGGCGCCCACGCCCGGCATGACATGGAACCCGTCGGGGCTCGCGTCGACCGCGGTCTTCACCACCTGGTCACGCTCCTGCCACGACAGCGACTGGTACTCGCCCAGCGAGCCGTTCGGTGCGACGCCGTCCAGTCCCTGATCTGCCAGCCACGCCACGTTGTCGCGGTAGGCACCGAAGTCGACCTCACCGTCAGGGTCGAACTGGAGACTGGTCGCCACCAGGATGCCGTGCCACGGTTTGCGGTCGATGTCGGCCATTGCTGCTCCTACGAGTTCGGCACGATGAGCGGGTTCGGCGGTTGTCACGAGCTCAGCCTAGAACCCACTTGACCCTCAATGCAATATTATATGGCATTGTCCCCCAGCCTCGTCCTGGCCAGTGCTCCCAAGGGCAGCGGACCGCTGACGAGCCGTTCGTCGGGATCGCCCGGCACGCCCGCACTGAGCAGCGCGGCGGCGTAGCCGCACACCCGACCCTGACACCACCCCATGCCGGTGCGGGTCAGCTGCTTGACCTGGCGCGCATCATGGGCACCGCCCTCGATCGCCGCCCGGACGGCGCCGAACGAGACCTCCTCGCACCGGCACACGATGGTCGCCTCCGTGAGCGCATCGGCCCACCCCGCCGGCACCGGGTGGGCGCGCATGATCGCGGCGGCGAAAGTGCGCAGGCGCCGCGCTGACGCCTCGTCGTGATCGGACGTCGAATAGACGAGCGAACCGGAGCCGTCCAGGTCGACGGCGACACCCCGCGCCGCAAGGCGTCCCTCGACGAGGGCGAGGTCGGCGCCGCCGACCCCACACGTCTCGCCGGCCGCATAGACCCGTTCCCGGCTCGTGCGGTGGAAGCGGTCGACCTCGACCACCGGTGTGCCACCCTCGTCACCGACGAGGCGCAGCCCGAGGGTGACCGCGAGATCGAGCTGCGGTGTGAATCCCCAGCCGACGCCGACGGCATCCACGGCGTGACGCTCGATCGAGCGGGCAACCGGGCGGCCGCTGCGGTCGAGCCGCAGCACCGACACCGCCTCGACCCGGTCGGTTCCGTGGGCCGCCGCGATCAGGCGTCGGGACCGAACCGGCACCCGGTGGCGCAGCAGCGTACCGGCGTACCTGGCCCCCTCCCCCAGCTTGCCGGCGTTGCGCAGAACGGCCCGCGACTCGCGCACCCACCGCACCGGGTGGTTGGCCTCGAAGACGCCGACGACGGTGGTGCCCCGCGCGGCCAGGGCCGCGGCGACCGGCAGCAGGAACGGCCCCGTACCGCCGATGGCGACCCGGCGCCCAGCGGGAACGCCACCGGCCTTGAGCAGCGCCTGCACTCCGCCGACCGTCATCACGCCCGGCAGGTCCCAGCCCGGGAAGGGCAGCGACCGGTCGAACGCGCCTGTGGCCAGGACGAGCGCCCGACCGGTGACGCTGAGCGTCCGTTCGCCTCCAGGTCGCCCGCTGCGGTCGACCACATGGACGGCATACCCCTCCCCGGTCGACGAGCTCGAGCCGGTCGCCGTGACCGACCACACGTGATGAGCGAACCGGGTCACGAGCCGGCCCTCGGCGCGCCCTCGCTCCAGCTGGGCCCGCAGCCTGTCGAACGTGCTCGAGCCGTGAGGCAGACCGGGGAGCGCGCTGAGCACCTCGCTGCTCGTCGCGACGTCGACGGGTGCGGGCTGGCGCCAGTACTGACCGCCTGCTCCGTGGCCGGCGTCGACCAGGCACACAGACAGCGTGGTCTCGTCGAGCAGTGTGGTGACACAGGCGAGGCCAGCAGGTCCAGCCCCCACGACGACCACGTCATGGCCCTGAGGTGTCGATGCCGGGTCGGCTCCGGAACCCGGGCTGGCGTCAGGTCTGGTCATGACCGGTTCCTTGCTGGGTGACCACCTTCATGCCACCTCGAGCCACCACGAGGCACGCACGCTGGTTGGCGTGCCCGTCCACCATGACGAGGCAGTCGAAGCACACGCCGATGCCACAGAACAGCCCGCGCGGCCGACCCTCGACGCGCGTGGTGCGCCACGCCGTCGTGCCCGCCGCCACGAGGGCCGCCCCCAGGGTCTGGCCGACCCGGAACGGCACGGCCCGCCCGTCGAAGTCGAACCGGGAGCTGAGCTCGCCCATCAGACCTGGACCGACTCGGACGTCGTGGTGAAACCGGCGAACCGGTCGGGCAGCAGAGCAGCGAACTCGGCCGTCGTCACGCTCGTCGGCGAGCCCGTCAGGTAGTCGGCGATGAGCCGCGCGGTGCCTGTCGCGAGCCCGATGCCCGCTCCTTCGTGACCGCAGGCGTGCAGCACCCCCGGCGCACGGGGGTCGGGGCCGATGACCGGGAGGTGGTCGGGGCAGTAGGGGCGGAAACCCCGGTACACCCGCAGCAGGTTGACGTCGGCGAGGAACGGGAAGATCGCGACCGCCTGCCGCGCCAGCGTCGCGATGACATCGACCCGCAGGCTACGGTCGAAACCCACCCGCTCGCGACTGGCGCCGATGAGGACCGTTCCCCCGCGCGTACCCTCGACGACGCACGAGGTCTCCAGGCCCTCCCCCGACGACACGACGTTCTCGACGTAGTCGGCCGTGTACACCTTGTGCCGCACCATCGGCGGCAGCGGCTCGGTCACGAGCACGAAGCCGCGACGTGGCAGCACCGGCACGGGGGCGCCGAGTCGCTCACCGACGACTCCACCCCAGGTCCCTGCCGCGTTGATCACGGCATCCGCCTCGATCACCGCGCCGGTCGTGGTGCGAATGCCGCTCACCGCCCCGTTCGCGTCCGTCACGGCGCCGGCCACCTCCACGCCGGAGAGGAACTCGGCCCCTCGGTCCTGTGCCACGGCCAGGAAGCGGGAAGCCGCCAGCACCGGTTGCACCTGCATGTCCTCGGGGTAGTGCACGGCTCCAGGCAGGCTCGGCGAAAGGTGTGGCTCGAGCACCAACGGGTCCTCGACCTCCAGGGCTGTGACACCCGCAGCACGTTGTCCGTCGGCGAACGCGACCAGTGACCCCCACCCCTGGTGGGTGGTGGCGACCACGAGACCGCCCTTCTCCTCCAGCTCCATCGACTCGCGCCCGACGAGGTCAGCGACCTCCAGCCACGTACGCCGACTCAGCTGAGCGAGGGCCATCTCGGGCCCTGGCGCCTTGTCGGATAGCAGGATGTTGCCCTCGCCGCGGCTCGTCGTGCCCGCACCGACCGCCAGGCGGTCGACGACGACGACCTCGAGACCGTCGCGCGTCAGCGCCTCGGCACAGGCGGCACCGACGATGCCGGCGCCGATGACGATCGCCCTCACCAGAGCCCCGTGACCATGTTGTGTAGTGTTACACAGCACCGATCTTCGGCGCGCCCGGACCCAGGAAGAGACGCCATGCCACTCACCGGACACTCGATCATCGCGGGGCAGACGACGCCCGGAGGCGCGGGCACGTTCCGCGCCGTCGACCCGGCCGTTGGCGGCGAGATCGGCCCGGAGGTCACCGCGTTGAGCATGGAGCAGCTGGCCACGGCGACGGCCTGCGCGACGCAGGCCTTCCCCGTCTTTCGGGCCACCCGTCCCGTCGACCGCGCCGCGTTTCTCGACGCCATCGCCGACGAGATCGAGGGCATCGGTGACGAGCTGGTGGAGACCGCCTACGCCGAGTCGGGTCTGCCCCTGGCCCGGCTGAAGGGCGAGAGGGGGCGCACCTGCGGCCAGCTGCGACTGTTCGCCGAGGTCGTGCGCACGGGTGACCACCTCGGCGTGCGGATCGACCCCGCCCTGCCGGATCGCACCCCACTGCCCCGCCCCGACCTGCGTCAGCGGATGATCGCTCTCGGCCCGGTCGCGGTGTTCGGGGCCAGCAACTTCCCGCTCGCCTTCTCGACCGCCGGCGGCGACACGGCATCCGCCCTCGCGGCCGGCTGCCCGGTGATCGTCAAGGCGCACAACGCCCACCCCGGAACAGCCGAGCTCGTCGGGCGCGCGATCACCGTCGCGGCCGAGCGCACGGGGATGCCGTCCGGCGTATTCTCGCTCGTGTTCGGGCAGGGCAACGAGATCGGTGCCGCGCTGGTGAGTGACCCCGCCGTCGCGGCCGTCGGTTTCACCGGCTCTCGCGCGGGGGGTCTGGCCCTCATGGCGGCGGCCGCCGCGAGGCCGCGGCCCATCCCCGTCTACGCCGAGATGTCGTCGGTCAACCCGGTCGTCGTGCTCCCCGGCGCCGTCGAGGGTGAGCGCGCCCACGATCTGGCAACGGCCTACGTCGCGTCACTGACGCAGGGTGCTGGGCAGTTCTGCACCAACCCGGGTCTGCTCTTCCTGCCGGCCGGAGAAGGGGGCGACCGGTTCCTCGACAGCGTCGCGACGGTCGTTCGCGAGGCCACCGGGCAGACCATGTTGACCGGCGGCATCCACGACCACTTCGCCGCCGGAACGCTGCGCCTCGCCACGACCGGTGACGTGACGACCGTGGCGGTCGGCCGCGATGGTGAGGGCCAGAACGCCCCCGCCCCTACCGTGTTCTCGACCCAGATCGCCCACCTAGACCGCAACCGCGGCCTCGCGGACGAGGTCTTCGGCGCGTCCGGGCTCATCGTTCGCTACGAGGAAGTCGCCTCTCTGACAAGGTCGCTCGACAACCTCGAAGGCCAGCTCACCGCTACGCTTCACGGTTCCGACACCGACCACGCCGCCGCCCGGACACTGCTGGAGGTGCTCGAGACACGGGCCGGTCGAGTCCTGTGGGGTGGCTGGCCCACCGGCGTCGAGGTGTCGCACGCCATGGTCCACGGGGGCCCCTTCCCGGCCACCTCCGACTCCCGAACGACCTCGGTGGGGACGCTCGCGATCGAGCGCTTCCAGCGGCCGGTCTGCTACCAGGACCTGCCCGCGGACCTGCTGCCCGAGGCGCTGCAGGACGACAACCCCTGGGGTCTGTCGCGACGTCTCGACGGCACCCTGCAGCTTCCCGGGTGAAGGTGGGCCGGCGCGGGTCGGCACGTCACGGGCCTTCGGCCCTGCCGTCTGGAGATCAGTGGAGTCTTCCGGGGTGAGGCCGGCACCGGCTACTGCGTGACGAGCGTCCACTCGGCACGTCCGGGGTCCACCGTGACGGACCTCCACCCCTCGGCCTCGAACCGCTCCCCCGGCGCCTGCGTGGCCACGGTCGACGCGATGACCCGCCCAGTGGCCCCGACCAGCACGGATCGCCCCGGCAGACCGCGCAGCAGGCGAACCACACGCACCTCGAACTGGTCCATGACGAGGTCTGCTCCTGCGACGCCGAGGAAGCGTCCGTCGACGACGACGGGCTCCGCACACAGGATGACCAGCTGGTTCACACCGGCGAAGTCGACGAAGGGGCCGAACACGCTGCGCACACCACGTTCGCCCTCCCGGAACCACTGCCTCGCCTCATAGGCGTACTCGGCACCCCCGGTGGAGGTGCGCGGCGGGTGCAACCGCTCGAGGGGTGAGTCTCCCTCGGCACGCGTCCACCACTGCCAGAACCGGTGGTCGCTGTCGACCGTGTCGAGCGCTGCGACGAACCCGCCACCGCCGACCCACGGGATAGCCGACACCATGCTCGAGACGACGTCATCCAGCCCTCTCAGCTGGTCACTCGACAGGTTAGTCCCCTGGTGCGGCACGCAGTCCTCCACCCGGAGGCGCAGCGACGCGACGTAGCCGAACACCTCGTCGAGGAGCGTCTCGACCGCGGCCACCACCAGAGCGACGTCGGTGGTCATCCGTCCAACCCCCATCTGAGCTCGAGGATGTGACCCGTGTCGTCGGCCACGTGGGCCTCGGCCAGCGACCTCGCCCGGTCAGCATCTCCGGCCCGGATGGCCTTGACCAGGTCCTGGTGCTGGCCGGCACAGACCCCGTGGTCCAGCCCCACCGCCGGCAGCCACAGGAAGTAGCTGTACTCGGCCTGAAGCGTGACCATCCTGCGGGTGAGCCGCTCGGACTGACTGGTGACCGCCACCTCGATGCGGAACCGGCTGTCGAGACTCAACCGCTGCTCGGGCAGCTCGGCTGCCCCGAGCTGAGCGGCCAGCCCCAGGAGGCGGGCGATGTTGTCGTCGTCGAACCGGCGCGCAGCCAGGCTGGCCACCATGCCGGTCACCGCCATCAGCTCGTAGCCCAGGTCCCGGATCTGGGTCGGGCTCATCGCGGCAAGACGCTCGGTCGACTTCGCCGAAGAGTAGTCACGAGGGGCGCGGATGAAGCTGCCACCGTGGCGACCACGACGAGTCTCCACGAGGCCTTCCTGCCTGAGGATGACCAGCGCCGCCCTCAGCGACACTGTCGAGACGGCGAGCTGCGCTGCCAGATCAGCCTCCGTGGGCAGCTGCTCCCCATCGGCGATGAGGCCCATGGTGATCGCCGCCGAGAGTTTCTGCGCCACGGCGGAGCCCAGGGCCCCCTCGACGCCGACAGACGACAGAAGAGCGGCGCCGAGCGCCGACTGCCGCCGCTGCACCCTCGTCATCCAGCCCTCCGATACCGGCCCGTCGAAAGAGGCCCGACGCAACCCTTGCGCGTTAACCTCTGAAACCATAGGTTAACGCGGTACGCCGCTAGCCGCGACCCGTCAAGCCGAGGCTGCAGCTCTCACCGGCCCCACTGGCCCCGACCGAGGGACTTCGCATGACCATGACTGCCACTCACCTGCAGAGCCGAGCCCTGATCGACGGCATCTGGACGGACGGCGAGAACGGCACCTTCACCGCGCGCTCTCCACACTCCGGCGAGGCCATCGCCCAGGTGGCGAAGTGCGGACCAGCCGACGTCGACCGCGCCGTGCTCTCGGCGCGACGCGCCCAGAAGGGGTGGGCGGCCACACCGGTCATCGAGCGGGTCAAGATCCTGCGTCGCATCCACGAGCTGTTCAGGCGCGACGCCGAGAAGATCGCCCTCGTGCTCGCGGACGAGATCGGCAAGCCCATCACCGACGCGCGCGAGGAGGTCATCGAGTACGCGGCTCCGTCGTGGCAGAAGGCCGGCGAAGAGGTGCTGCGCCACCGCGGTCTGTCGCTCCCTTCGACCCAGGAGCAGACCACCAACAAGCGCCTCGTGCTCACCCACCGCCCGGTCGGCGTGGTTGCCGCCATCACTCCGTACAACTTCCCGACCGACATCTCCTCGATCGCGCTCGCGCACATCATCGCCGCCGGCAACACGGCCATCTGGAAACCGTCCGAGCACGCCGCCGTCAGCTGCACGATGGTGGCCGAGCTGTTCGAGGAGGCGGGTCTGCCGCCGGGCGTCATCAACGTCGTCCACGGAGAGGGTGACGTCGGAGCTGCGCTCGTGGCCCACCGCGGTGTCGATGGCGTCTTCTTCACGGGGTCCACCGCCACCGGTGAGCGGATCGCGTCGTCGATCCCGCTCAAGCCGATGCTGCTCGAGCTCGGCGGTGACGGGCCCTTCATCATCCTGGCTGACGCCGATGTCGATGCTGCCGTCGCCGGAGCAATCCAGGGCTGCTTCTACTACTCTGGGCAGGTGTGTACGTCCGCCGAGCGGGTGCTCGTGCACGAGGACGTCTACGACGAGTTCGTGGAGAAGTTCCGCACCAGGATGCTGCAGCTGACCATCGGCGACCCGTCACTGGAGTCCACGCAGATGGGGCCGGTGTGCACCGAGGCGACCCGGACCCGCATCCACGAGCACGTGGAGGACGCCCGCGCGAAGGGGGCCACGATCGAGCAGCACGGCCGCAGCGACGGCCTCTACTTCCCCGCCACCCTGCTGACCGACGTCACGACCGACATGCTCATCATGCAGGAGGAGACGTTCGGTCCTGTCGCGCCGATCCTGAAGATCGCGTCGGCCGAAGAGGCAGTCGCCATCGCCAACGAGAGCGAGCTGGGACTGATCGCCTCGCTCTGGACGCGTGACCTGGCCACCGCCTGGCGTGTGGCCGAGGCCCTCCCGCACGGATCGGTCAACATCAACGAGACCAGCAACTACTGGGACCAGCTCGCCCCGTTCGGTGGCGCCGGACGCAGCGGGGTGGGCCGCGAGCTCTCCTCGTGGTTCCTGGACTCCTTCACGGAGGCCAAGCTCATCGTGTTCGACCTCGGGGACGGACCGGTGAAGAACGACCGTCGCGCCGAAGGCGGATGGTGACCCACCCCATCCCGCCAGACCGACCAGGACCCGGCTCAGGCTACCCCCTCCGACCCCCGAGGAGCATGACATGACCACCGATGCACCCGTCTCGCCCGGCACGCACGACGACGAGTCCCATCTCGCCTCGCTCGGCTACGCGTCCAGCTACAAGCGGGAGATGTCCTTCTGGGGCAACTTCGCGCTGGGCTTCACCTATCTGTCGCCCGTCGTCGGCGTCTACTCGCTGTTCGCGTTCGCGCTCGGGACCGGCGGTCCGCCGATGATCTGGGCCGTCGTCCTCGCCGCCGTGGGTCAGCTGCTCGTCGCCCTCGTCTTCGGCGAGGTCGTCTCGCAGTTCCCCGTCTCGGGTGGCCTGTACCCGTGGACCCGCAGGCTCTGGGGCAAACGCTGGGCCTGGATGACCGGCTGGGTCTACATGCTGGCCCTGGTGGCCACGATCTCAAGCGTCACCTACGGCGCCGGTCCGTTCGTCGCGATGCTGCTGGGGATCGAGCCCTCGACCCACGTGACCGTGATCTGCGCGATCTCCCTGATCGTGCTGGTCACCGTCCTCAACCTGGGCGGCACCAACCTCCTCGCGAAGGTGGCGTTCTTCGGCTTCGTGGCCGAGCTGGTCGGGGCCCTCGTTGTGGGCGGCTGGCTGCTCGTCACCGAGCGCCACCACGGCCTGGGAGCGATCTTCGACTCCGCGGGCGCCTCGAACGGCGCCGCGTACCTCCCCGCGTTCTTCGCTGCATCGCTGATCGGCGTTTACCTGTACTTCGGCTTCGAGGCCTGTGGCGACGTCGCCGAAGAGGTCGTCGACCCCGGCACCCAGATCCCACGCGCCATGCGGATGACCATCTACATCGGGGCTGCAGCCTCGATCTTCATCACCTTGGCCCTGATCCTGGCGGTGCCCGACTTCGCCGCAGTCATCTCGGGCAAGGACGCCGACCCGGTCACGTCGATCCTGTCGAACGCCTTCGGTACCGTCGGCTTCCGCATCGTGGTGGCCGTCGTGCTCATCTCGTTCCTGTCGTGCGCGCTGAGCCTGCAGGCCGCGTCCAGCCGCCTGATCTACTCGTACGCGCGGGACGACATGATGCCGGCCAGCTCACAGTTCAAGAAGTTCTCGGTCGGGCGTGCGGTCCCTCCGTTCGCCCTGCTGCTCTCGGCGACCGTGCCGATCATCATCATCTTGATCTCGCAGGTGTCCGACAACGCCCTGACGCGCATCGTGTCGTTCGCGTCGCTCGGCATCTACACGGGGTTCATGATGGTCGTCATCGCCGCACTTCGGGCACGACTGAAGGGATGGCAGCCGTCGGGCCCGTTCACGCTCGGTGTATGGGGCCTTCCGGTCACGATCGCCGCGCTGGCCTACCAGCTCGCGGCGGCCGTCAACATGGCGTGGCCCCGTACCCCGGATGCGGCGTGGTACGACAACTACCTCGTGCTGCTGTCGCTCCTCATCGTGCTCGGCGTCGGCATCGTCTACCTCACCGTGGTCAGGCCGCATCACGCGAGCGACGCCCCCCACGCGGACGCCATCCCCGCTCGCCGATAGCCACTGCTGAGCTCGCCGTCCTGGCGGCGAGCTCAGCAGCCGCGCACAGTACGGCCGGCCGAAGCTCGTCTCGTGCATGGTGATGGCGATCGACGCCGAGGCCTGCCCTGCGCGCCGGCCATCATCTCCTGCACCATGCCTGCGGTGTCGTTCACCTGCTACTGCCTGCCGGACCTGGGCGGCCGGCCTGTCGGCCGTGCCCTGACACGACAACGGCGCGATGGTCGTCGTGCGGTCCATCGGAAGGCCGGACGTCGACGCCGCAACCCGGGTACGTCGCGTCAGGGAGCGTCGTGATGGTGGTGCCCGCCCTTCCGTCGAGGAGAGCGGCCACGTCGTCCAGGGCACCGATCACTGCTGATGCGCCGGTCGCCCTGACGAATCGTCGACACGCTTCGACCTTGGGTGCCATCGACCCGACCGGGAACTGCATGGAGGCCAGGTCGTCGAGGGTGAGATGGCTCAGCGGGGCGGCCTGCGGTGTTCCGAAGTCAGCCATGACGGCGGGGACGTCGGTGAGGACGACGAGCCGATCTGCGTGGACGGTGACGGCGAGCAGGGACGCCACGTAGTCCTTGTCGACCACTGCTGGCGCGCCGCTCAGCTGTCCGCGGTCGTCTTCGAAGACCGGCGCTCCGCCTCCTCCCCCGCAGATGACGACCGTGTGGTGCGCCAGCAGGGTGGTGATGGAGTCCTGTTCCACGAGGCGTTGTGGTTCGGGCGAGGCGACCACCCGCCGCCAGCGCCGTCCGTCTTCGGCGATGGCCCACCCGTGCTGGTCGGCCAGCTGCTGCGCCCTTGTGTGGTCGTAGTCGCGTCCGACGTACTTCGTGGGGTGCGCGAATGCCGGGTCGGCGCGGTCGACGATGGTCTGCGTGACGAGGCTGAGGATCGGTGTCGTCACTCCGGCGTTGCGCAGACTCTGCGCTATCCAGTAGCCGATCATCCCCTGGGTCTCAGCGACGAGCACGTCGAGCGGGTAGGGGTTGCTGAGCGAGACGTCGTTCTCGCTCTCCAGGGCCAGCATCCCGACCTGTGGACCGTCGCCGTGGCAGATGACCAGCTCGTGGTCGGGAGCGAGGGGCGCGAGGGCCCGGGCCGCTGCCCGGACATGCTGGAGCTGGGTGGCGGCGTCGGGCTTCTCGCCTCGCTGCAGCAGGGCATTGCCGCCGAGCGCGATGACGAGGCGCATCGGCTCAGCCGGCCAGCGTGGCGAGAAGGACGGCCTTGATCGTGTGCATGCGGTTCTCGGCCTGAGTGAAGACCGCAGAAGCCGGGGATTCGAAGACCTCGTCGGTCACCTCCAGGGCATCCACGCCGAAGGTCTCGTGAAGGCGCTCCCCGACGGTGGTGTCGCGGTTGTGGAACGACGGAAGGCAGTGGAGGAACCGCGCGTGGTCGTTGCCGGTGGCCTTCATCCTCTCGGCGTTGACCTGGTAGGGCTTCAGCTGCGTGATGCGCTCTGCCCACGCCGACTCAGGTTCCCCCATCGACAGCCACACGTCGGTGTAGACGAAGTCTGCGCCGAGGACCGCAGCATCGGGATCATCGGTGAGGGTCACGCGGCCACCGCTGGCCGCGGCGAGGTCGCGTGCCGTCACGGTCAGCGCATTGTTCGGCCACAGCTGACGCGGTGCGCCGAGCCGGACGTCCATGCCCATCAAGGCGCCCATCACCATGAGCGAGTTGCCCATGTTGTTGTGGGCGTCGCCCAGGAACGCAAGCGTGATCGCTTCGGCGGGCTTGCGGCTGAGCTCCTCCATCGTGAAGACGTCGCACAGCGTCTGCGTGGGATGGAACGCGTCGGTGAGCCCGTTCCACACGGGCACGCCGGCGTGTTCGGCGAGCACCTCCACCGTGGACTGGGCGAACCCGCGGTACTCGATGCCGTCGTAGAGGCGGCCGAGGACCCGGGCGGTGTCCTTCATCGACTCGCTGCTGCCGATGTGGGATCCCTCAGGCCCAAGATAGGTGACGTGGGCGCCCTGGTCGTGTGCGGCGACCTCGAAGCTGCACCGGGTACGCGTTGATGCCTTCTCGAAGATCAGCGCGAGGTTCTTGCCGGTGAGCCGCGGACGTTCGGTACCTGAGTACTTCGCTCGCTTGAGGTCGCGCGCGAGGTCGAGCAGGAAGCGCATCTCGTCGCGGGTGAGGTCGAGCTCCTTGAGGAAGCTCCGCTGGTGCAGGTTGATCGCCATCAGGCGCCGTTCCTTCGGTAGTGGTGGTGAGCGGCCCGTCGGATGGGGTCGGCCGGTCCGCGGGGGCGGCCCGGCGACGACCACCCGCCGCTCATGCAGGGTCTCGCTCGATCGGACAGGTCATGCAGCGCGGCCCGCCACGCCCTCGGCCGAGCTCGCTGCCGTCGATGTCGATCACTTCGATGCCGTGCTTTCGCAGCATGGTGTTGGTCGCGACGTTCCGCCGATAGCCCATGACGATGCCTGGAGCCACCGCAAGGAAGTTGGTGCCGTCGTCCCACTGCTCGCGCTCTGCGGCGCGGACATCCTCGTTGGTGGTCAGCACGGTGATCTCGGGCACCTGGAGGATCTCAGCCAGGGTGTCCCAGAGGCTGTGGTTGCGCGCGATCGTCAGCTCGCCGACGTCATTGCCCGCGGAGATCGTCCAGCTCCGCAGGTTCCGGTCGAAGTAGGGATACAGGATGAACGTCCCGACGTCGACCATCGACATGACTGTGTCCAGGTGCATGAAGGCATGGCTGTGCGGCAGCTCGATCGCGACGACCTTGGTCGCCTGACCGGAATCGAACAGGGCGCGTGCCACTGACTCGATCGCCATCGGCGTCGTACGTTCCCCCATCCCGATGAGGACCGCCCCGTGGCCGATGACGTGGACGTCACCGCCCTCGATCGTTGCCGGTTGGTAGGTCTTGTCCCCGCCGCCGTAATAGGTGACGAAGTCGCTGCCGGCGAACAGGGGATGGAACTCGTAGATGGCTCGCGTGTGCAGGGACTCGCGTTGCCGGGCGGGCATCGCCATCGGGTTGATGGTGACTCCACCGTAGATCCAGCACGAGTTGTCGCGCTGGAACAGGTGGTTCGGCAGTGGAGTGAGGATGAAGTCGTCGGCCTTGAGCATGCTCCACGTCAGGCTGTGAGCCGCGCGCGCCGGGTGCAGGTCGGCCTTGAGGATCCCGCCGATGAGGTGCTCGGCAAGGGCCGTGCCGTCCTGGTCCTCGAAGAGGCGGCGCACGGGGTCGATCAGGCTCGGGCCGAGGATCTGCGGGGTGCACAGGCGGTCGAGCACGAAGGCACGACCGGCTGGCAGGTCCAACGTCTCGGCCAGCAGCTGACCGTAGTAGTGGACGATGACGTCCTTGTCGCGCAGAGCCTGCGCGAACGCGTCGTGCTCTTCCTTGGCTTTGGACGCCCAGACGACATCGTCGAAGAGCAGTGACGTGATGTTGTCCGGTGTCAGCCGGGACAGCTCGAGGCCGGGTCGGTGGATGATGGCTTGACGAAGCTGGCCGACCTCGGATCCCACGGATAACGTCATGGTCGTCCCTTTCTGAGGAGCGCGAGCAGACTGCGATGGGTGGTGGGTCATGACGCGTTCGTCGGGTCGAGCGCCGGCTGCGGTGGGGGGTTGTCCACCGGTTCGGCGGCCTCGCCCAGACGCTGGCGGCGGGCGTTCAGGAAGGCGTACAAGATGAGCCCGGCGGCGATCACGACCAGTGCCTGGTAGACGAGCTGGTAGCCCGACGCGAAGGTCACCCACATCGAGAACAGCACGCTCGTCCCCGCTACCGACAGGTCGCGGGCCAGGACCCAGCCGTGCACGCGCCTGCGGCGCGAGACCAGGAAAGTGAGCTGGGCGAGGGCCGACATGAAGTAGGGGATGGCTACCGTGACGACGGTGAGGTTGACCAGGTAGGTGAAGATCGTCAGCCCGGAGCTCGACGTGTAACGCCACAGCATGAGGAGGGACGGCAGGGTCGTTCCGACCACGATGCCGAACCAGGCGGTGCCGTTGCGGTCCACCCACGCGAACGGCTTGGGGAACAGGTCGTCCTGCGCGATCGCCCGCGACGTCTCGGTGACGATCAGGGTCCAGCTGTTGAGGGCCCCGATTCCCGAGATGACCGCGACCGCGGCGATGAACTTCGGTGCCCACGCATCGCCCGGGAACATCGTCTGGAAGGCGTTGACGAACGGCGAGCCGGTGGTGAGCAGGGTGTCGTGGTTGACCAAGCCCATCACGGCGGCCGTCACCAGCACATACAGGACAGCGCTGAGCGCGGTCCCGATCAACGTGGCCCGTCCGACGTTCTTGAGGGGATCCCTCACCCGCTTGGCGGTCATCGCGGCTGCTTCGACACCGATGAAGGAGAAGAGGGCGACTCCTGCCGCGATGCCGATACCGCTGTAGAGACTTCCCCCGGAGGCGTTGAAGCTGCCGAAGTTGGCACCATCGACGAAGAACCACCCGACGACGCCGACGAACAGCAGGGGGAGGAACTTCATGATGACGGTGACGTTCTGGAACCACGCCATCTGCCGGACGCCGGCGAGGTTGATCAGTGCCGGTACCCACAGTCCGACCAAGGCTATTCCCCAGTTCGTCATGCCGGTCGGGTCCTCGATGCCGAGCAGGGCATCGACGTAGAACACCCAGGACGCGACGATCGCGGCATTGCCGGCCCAGGTTTGAATCCAGTAGCACCAGCCAACCAGGTAGCCGGCGAAGTCCCCGAACTCGTGGCGGGCGTAGGCGTAGAGTCCGCCGTCGCTGTCCGGGACCCGTTTCGCGAGCTGGCCGAACATCACTCCCAGAAGCAACGCGCCGATCGCGATGACACCGAGCACGAGGAGCGACATGGTGCCTGCCCCCGCAAGAACGGCCGGCATCGTGAACACGCCGGTGCCGACGATGCTGCCAACCACAAGAGCCGTCGCCGACGTCAACCCCAACGACTGGGCTTTGCGCGTGTTGCGTTGAGACATCGGTGGCTCCGGAGGTGAAGTCGCTGCCGAGGTCGATCTCGACTCAGTGATCGCCATGTGCTCTGCCCTCAATCCTGGTTGATGCGGGTGTGCGGTTCGTCGGGTCAGCCCAGAACTCGGATCGACGCTCGCCGGCGGGGGGTTCCCTGCGTTCTGCTGGGACGTCGGCCTTCCTCATCGCCGCGGCCCCCAGGTCCGGTCCCGGATCTCGAAAAGGCCCCGGCCGTCCTGGGTGATGCAGAGGTGGTGCTCGATGTGTGTCGGCCATCGTCTGTGTGAAAGCTCTGCCGGCTGGGAGCGGCTTCAACGGCCCACGGCGTTGACGACCCGGATCTCGGGCTCGGGCAGGTGCTCGCGCAGGAGGGAGCCGGGCTGCATGGTCGACAGCGTTGGTGGACGTCTCGGGGTGGCTCTCGTCCTGAGCGAAGAGGGCTGCTCGTGCCGTTTCCGGCCTCGCTCCGACGGCTACGTCGTCGCTTGCTGCGTTCATCGTCTGCTCCTGGAGTTTTCGGGTCAGCGGGGCTCGGGCCCTGGTCTCGAACGAGGACATGCGATCGCTCGGACTGCTGCTGCTTCTGCTGCCGAGCGCGGGCTCGACGCGGACGCATCCTGGCCCACAGGAGCGGTGCGACGGATCACGACACAGGGAGTAGTCATCTGGGTCCCTGGCGAGCGTAGGTTCCGGCGCCTGGCACGGGCAGGCCAAGGAGTTGCGGCAACGGTTGGCCCGACCCAGGCCCCGCAGCGCCAACGATAACGACGTCCCCGGTCACCCGACTCGGGACGTACGTCCCCCATTGGTGTCCCGCTAGGGAAGGGGGCGACGACCATGCCGGTGCACGACCCCCGGCTGGACGGGGCGAAGACCTTCCCCTCGACCGAGAGCAGGACGACCCCCTGACGCGGACCCTCAGGTGGTTGCCCCCTTCAACGAGAGGTGACGAAGGTCCCGAGCCACGCGACGTCTGACGCCGTATCGTGGACAGCGCTGGGACAACAGCCTTACCGCAGGTGCTTGGCCGTCCGCCGTCGAGTACCTGGAGCAATTTCGCTCCGGGCCGGTCTGAACGGATGTGTCGCACCTTGCAGGAGTGCCCATGTCAGCTGCAGGACCCTCCCTCGCCCACCCCCTGCCGACTTCAACCCGGACTCCGCGCCGCGCGAGTCCCTTGACGCAGCCGTGAGCCGCGGCCGCGGCGGGTTCGCCAGCCTCCTCCTCGGGTCGGTCAGCGCCGCGTGCACCGAGCACGCGACCTGCCCCGTGCTCGTCATCCACGGCACCACCCCACCACCTCCCCTCATGGCAGGCA